>CAMWLH010000029.1 GCA_947175045.1 uncultured Clostridia bacterium
GTTATAATATGGACAGAGCAGAGCTTCAGAAAAGACTTGAGGAACATTTGAAATTCCTCGAAAAGTCTGCGGATTACGCAGTAGGTGCAAATGACTACATTGGCGCTGCAGAGATAAGCAAACAGATACTCGAAACTGTGAAGCTGCTTGACAATGAAAATGCCCCGCGGGACACCGCGGAGCGTAAAGAAAAAACAGCTTGGAAAACGCCTCGCCTTACAATAGACAAGGACGGCTTCTGGCTCGGCAACGTGCATTTGCCAACGGTTACCCGATTTACACTTAAAAACGATCCGTCGAACGATGGCACTTTCACGCTTGATGTAGAGCTTGAAGTTACGCTATAAGCCTGTTAGCTGCTTAACCTTTTCAGTTGAAAAATCAAGTGCGATCTGAAAAAGAGCAGCTAGAGAGCTTTTTCCGGAAGAGATTAAAAACTCTTTAATTTTACCCCAAGCGCTGTTGTCACGAATACTTTGCAGGAAGTCGTGACCTTTAGGCGATAGAGATTTAACTGTATAAGTACCTAAAACGTTCTTTTTCATTTCGCCAAGTAAGCCGTTTTCATTGCATTGCACCAAATGATATTCCAGCTCGCGCTTGCCATATTTTGCGATATGCTCACTTGGAGTGTCTTTTTTGGTTACAGCAGTCTCGGAAGAGAAATAGAACGGCGTTTGGATATCAGTAATTTCTTCAATGGACAGCAAAATATCTCGTATACAATCGGGATTTAATTTCATTGATTTACACCCCCTTTCTCAACAATCATTATATCATAAGGGGTGAAAAAATTCAACACCACCACAAATAAACCGCGCTCCACTGGGGCGCGTTTATTATACCCATTTTTTACAGGAGGTTTTAATTATGGACAAACTTTTTAATCTGCTGAAAAAGCTCGGATTCGAGCTTACGGCAGACCAGACCGCGCAGGTCAAGGAGGTTCTCGGCAGGGAGTTCGTCGCGGCGGAGGACGCGGCAAAAAAGAACACCGAGCTGGAGGAGCTCAGAAAGCAGCTTGAACAGAGGAACACCGACCTTGAAAAGCTCAAGAGCGACACCACCTCCGCCGAGCTGAAGAAGCAGCTTGATGAGCTGAACGCCAAGTACAAGACCGACACCGAAAATCTCACCGCGAAGCTCACGGCACAGGAGACGGATTTCGCGGCGGAACGGCTTTTAGGCGGCTACAAATTCGCGAACGAGCGTGTGAAGAAGTCCGTGCTGGAGGAGTTCAAGGGTAAGGGCTTCAAGTACGAAAACGGCGCGTTTGTCGGCGGTAAGGAGTTCCTTGAGGAGCTTAAAAAGAAAGAGCCTGACGTGTTCGCAAAGGAGCAGCAGGGGCTGTTCATGGGGAGCACTCAGAGCGGCGTATCGGTGGACAGCAATAACCTTGAAGCGCAGATAAACAGCGGCTTCGGGTTTGACTCAAAGTGATGAAAGGAGAAAATTATGGCAAATAGTATTGAAACAGTAACTCTTTTTCAGGCGGCTTGCGACCGTCAGCTTATTGAGGGCGCGACCTCGGGCTGGATGGAAGCTAACGCCGGGCAGGTCAAGTACAGCGGCGGCAGGGAGATAAAAATCCCTACGCTGTCCACCGACGGTCTCGGCGACTATGACCGCAATTCGGGGTATCCCCGCGGCAAGGTGTCCCTTGCTTATCAGACAAAAACCATGACGCAGGACAGAGGCATTCAGTTCCTGCTCGATCGCATTGACGTTGACGAGAGCGGTTTTATCGCGAACGCTTCCGCGGCAATGAGCACGTTCCAGAGCGAGAACGTTATCCCCGAGGTGGACGCGTATCGTTACAGCACGCTTTACAAGTACATCTCCGAGGCGGGCAACAGCAAGGAATATTCCCCCGTAGCTTCCACGATCTTAAGCCAGGTCAAGAACGATATCACCGCGATACAGGACATTTGCGGCTCGGCTGATCTGGTCATAATCATGCCCTACCCTGTCGCGGATATTCTCGACAGCACCGACAAGCTCCAGCGCCAGATAAACGTCGGAACGTTCAAACAGGGAAATATCGATCTTGAGGTCAGAACACTTAACGGATTGCCTATTCTCCGCGTTCCCACCGCGAGAATGTACACCGAATATACATTCAACAGCGGCGACGGCTCGTTCGGATTTACAAAGACCGAAGCGGCGAAGCGCATTAACTGGATAATCTGCCCGCGCACCGCTCCAATTGCTATTTCCAAGACGGACGGCGTGAAGATTTTCGATCCCGAAACAACGCAGGGCGCGGACGCGTGGACTATCGAATACCGCAAATTCCACGACATCTGGGTCAAGGATAAGCAGCTCGCTGCAATGAGAGCGTCGGTGGAGGCGTGATGTACGCGGACTATAAATTTTACACAGATAGCTACGGCGGTAAGGCGGTGAGCGCGGAGGATTTCCTGCGGCTTGCCGCCAAGGCTTCGGCGCTGATTGATAAATTAACGTTCGGAAGAGCTGCGGAACACGCCGACGATGAGCGCTTGAAAATGTGCTGCTGCGAGCTTTGCGAGGGACTTTCCCTAACTGACGGCAGCGGCGGTATGGTGCGGCAGTCTGAAAGTGTGGGGAGCTGGAGCTATACGCTCTCAAACTCCGAAAACGCTTCCGAGGGGGCGTTCGCAAGAGCCGCCTGCCGCGCGTGGCTTCCCGCAGAGTGGCTTTACAGAGGGGTGGCGAGGGAATGAAATTCAGCAATACGATAACAGTTTATTCCGTTATCCCGCAGCGGGGGCGCACTCCCGAAAGGCTTCAAAAAGCAGTTGTAAAGGGCGTTTTCTGGGACAGAACATTCGGCGCGGGCTTCAGCAAGCGCGGCAAAGACGAGCAGGACAGCGTAACGGTGATGATCCCCGATCGCCCCGACGTTCCCGCGATAAAGGCGGGAGATATTATTTTGCGCGGAGAGCACGACGAAGCGGCAAGCGCCGCCGAAGCCTGTGGGTTTACCGAGGATCATTTTGTTGTAACCTCGGTGCGGGACTGCCGTTACGGCTCGCGGAGTATGCATCATTGGGAGATTTCGGGAAAGTGAGGTGAGCGGAAAATGAGCGACGGTGTACGAATAGTTACCTCGCGCGGAACGCTGTTCACAAACGCGCACGGCGACGCTGTCCTTGAATGGAGCGACGGTGCGCGGCGAATGGAGCAGCGGTACAGCTCTATCCAGAAATTCATTGACAACACGGTCGTGCGGCATATGAATCCGTATGTTCCGATGAGGACGGGTATTCTCGCAAAATCCGTTATTCTCGGCTCGCGAATGGGCAGCGGCGAGCTTGTATATATTGCGCCTTATTCGCGGAAGGTTTACCTTGGAGAGAAAAAAGACGGCACAAAAATGAAGTTCAGTAAGTCGCGCCACCCAAAGGCAACGGAAAAATGGGCGGAGCATATGAAAGCGGCGCGAATGCCGCAGATCGAGCGAGAGGTTCAGGCTTATGTGGGGAGGCTGATGCCATGAGAAATTCAATAATGGACAGCATTTGCGAATTTATTTCGGGTTGTCCGCACATCAACCGAAAACTGCCCTTTTATCTGGATAACGTCGGCGCGGAGGACTGCTACTGCATAGGCTCGTCGCCGAATTATCCGTTCAGAAAGGATATTCTGGGGAATAAAATCTACACGGTGACTTTCGATTTCGCCTATCGCACCGCCATTTCCGACGATACGGAGCGCGGCGCGAGTATGGCGTTTCTGGAAGATTTCAACCGCTGGATAGAGGAGCAGAACGAGCGGAAAAACTTCCCTGCTCTTAAGGAAAATGAGATCGGTTTAAGCCTTACGGTAATTGAAACGGGAACGCTTGACGAGGTTTCCGAGGACAGGATAACGGGGGTATATATTACCCGTTTACAATTTATTTATAAGGAAAGGAAAATGTAACATGGCAATTAAAGGAACAGGCGCAGTAGAGCGCGAGCAGAGCATTCTGATGATTCAGATCAACGGTATCTGGTACCCTATCGGCGAGGACAACGACACTCTCGACCGTACCAGAAACAACACGGTGACACAGACCAAAAACGTCCTCGGGCGTACGAAGTCGAAGGTCACGACGGGCAATCAGGTGACCTCGGTGTCACCCTTTATTATCGCCCGGGATTCGGCACTGGGTAAGGAGCTTTACGAGATCGACAGGCTCGGAAAGCAGCTTGACGAGCTCAAGTACAAGTTTATGGAGGTTTCAATTTTTGATGTTGTCGGCGATGAACAGTTTGCAGCGTGGACACAGGACGCGAAGATCGACCTCAAGAGCTGGGGCGGTACCGCTGCCGACGGTGTGGCGGCTCCCTTTGATATCGTTTGGGAGGGCGAGCGCACGTTCGGCGTTTATGACCGCGCGGAGAATACATTCACCGCGGACGGCGGAATAGGCTCTCTGACGGTGGTTTCCACTGCGGGAACAGGCGCGACAGGGACTATCCTTGTAGTTGCTCCGCAGCTCGATACGGGCAATCACTATGTCTATAAGGGCGGAACCTCCGCGCAGACCGTTACCCCCGGGCAGGACTTGTCAAGCTGGTCGGCGCTTGCTGTGGGAACCTCCGTCAGCATTACGGGCTCCCCTGCGGTGATCACCGTTGCGGAGGTCGACGCGGCGGGGAAAGCCGTAAAGGTTGGAAGTGCTAACGCGGTTTACAGCGGGGCTTCTTCCTGACGAAAACTGAATTATAGGTCTTGATTTTTTCCTCTAGCTGTGGTATAATGTAGGAAATAATTTCATTTAAGGAGATATGGCCTATGGACGAAAACAGAACCACAAGCACAAATATGGAGCAGAATACCACAGCGCAGCCGCCGAAACGTATATCGGACAACTCAAGTAAAAACGCAATGTCGTTATGGGGGCTTATAATACTTGTGTTTGGCGGTCTGACGGGGTTTGTAATTACAATGATACTTTCAACGGACGGCGGCAGCGCATGGATTTATGGCGTATTTATTATGATCGTAACAGTCACGCTGGGCTTAATACTTCTCGGAATCAGCGCTGTTGTCGACCGGCTGAATACCATAATCAAACTGTTGAAAGAAAACAAGCAAGGCTAAGTAAAGGCGCTCCGTATCCACGGGGCGCTTTTCATTTGATTTTTTGGAGGTAAAAAATGAAATTCAAGATACAACCCGAAAAGCCCGTTACAATTGAGATCGAAGTTGACGGGAAAACAAGCGAAATCAAGTTTTATCCTACCGATCTAAAAGTCCGGCAGGATTTTTTTGAAATATACGAGGAGCTTAAGGCATACAAGCCGAAAGAAATAATGCCTGTAATTGATGAAAACGGCGTTTCCAATATTGAGCTTGAGGAAACACGCGAGCTGAAGCGATTGACAGACTTCGTCGCGGAGCGTGTCGACAGAGTTTTCGGCGAGGGAACTTCGAAGATTATCATGAATGGCAGATATTATCTTTCGGAGCTTGTGCGCTTTATCTGCGAGATGGCGCAGTATTTCAAAGCGGTTTCAAACAGCCTTATTCAGGAGTACACAGCTCCCGAGGAAAGTTGCGTGATGGAATGAATATCATTCTTGACGGACTGCCGAAAGCCGTGAAAATCGACGGCGCGGCGGTCAGAATAAACACGGATTTCCGCGTTTGTTTGAAGATACTCCGCGCGTTTGAAGACGAACGCCTTACGGACAGCGAAAAGCTGACGGTGCTTGTAACGCTGCTTTATCCCGAAACTCCACAAAATACAGCCCTTGCGATATCGCATGGGCTGAAATTTTTGAACGTGGGAAAGGAGCCCACAATGGAACGCGCAAAGCTGCCGCAAATATTCAGCTTTGAAAAGGACGCGCAGTATATTTTTACAGCTTTTCAAAGCAGTTTTAACATTGATTTAAGCCAAATTGAATATCTGCATTGGTGGACATTCCGCAGCTTGTTTTCCGACCTGGGAGAGAGCTTTTTCAATACACTTATCAGCTTGAGATCGAGGCGGAACAAGGGAAAATTAACCAAAGAGGAAAAGGAATTTGTACGCGAACATTTGGAGCTTATAGAGCTTGAAGAGCGGCACAGCAAGGCAGCCGAGGACTTTATTTCCAAGATCGGAAGGAGGGGCAAATAATGGCACAGGCAGATGGATATATCCGAATATCCACATTGAATGATACAACGCAGGCGCAGCGCTCCACCGAGCAGCTGGGCGATACGCTGGCGAACGCGCTGGATACCTCACCGGCAGACAGAGTGACCGACGCGGTTACAAATCTGGGCAATGCTCTCAGAGATACCGACGGCTCTGCCACGGGGCTTGGGGACGTTCAGCACGGTATTGACGACGTTGGAAATTCCGCAATAACCACGGGGCAGCTTATAAGGGCAAACCTTATTTCGGACACGGTAATGAAAGGCGTACAGCAGCTCGGCTCGGCTCTGAAAAACACTGCCGTATCCGCGGTAAGCGGAGCTATGAGCAACGAGACGGCGTTTGCGAAAGCATCTACACTTTTATCGGATAAAGACCTTGAAAAATATCTAGAGGGTCTTATAGATATCTCAAACCGCACGGGAGTAGCGTTTAAAGACCTCGCGGAATCAATGTATTCTGCGCTGTCAGCAGGCGTGGATCAGGAGAACGTCCTTGAATTTGTGGAAAACTCGGTAAAGCTGGCTAAGGGCGGATTTACCGAAACGGCTACCGCAATTGACGTTGTAACAACAGCACTGAATGCCTATCATATGGAGATGGGCAGCGCGACGCACGTTCAGGACGTTCTCATAACCACTCAGAATAAAGGTAAAACCACTGTCGGCGAGCTCGCCCAATACATGGGCAGAATTATCCCGACCGCGCAAAGCGTGAACGTCGAGTTTGAACAGCTTGGCGCAGTACTCGCGACGTTGACCGCCAACGGCTTTCCCACCGCCGATGCAGCAACCGTCCTTAACAGTATGCTTAACGAGCTCGGTTCCAGCGGCTCTACCGCTGAAAAGGCTCTGATGGCGGCAACAGAGGAAACGGCACTCGCCGGGAAAAAATTCTCCGAAATATCCGCTATGGGCTACGATGTCACCGACGTTCTCAAGCTGATGAGCGACGAGGCGGCGAAGTCCGGCAAATCTCTGGCGGATATGTTTTCGTCGTCGGAGGCTTCCAAAGCCGCGAACAGTCTGCTGTCCAATATGAACGGCTTCAAGGAAAATCTTGAAGCTATGGAAAATTCAACAGGAGCGGCAGCAAGCGCTGCTGACACCATGATGGACACCACCGCCGAAAAGGTTCAGATTGCGAAAAACAAGATCGACAACCTTACAACCTCGGTCGCGCAGTCGCTATTGCCCGTAATAGGCGAAGCTGCCGAGGAAGTGAGCGAGGCTGTTGCGGCGGGCGACGTTTCGGAGATAGCTTCCGATCTGGGGCAGTTTATCTCGGGAACACTTTCGCTGCTGCTGAAAAATATAAAGCTGATAGGATCGGCGGTGGCGGGTGTCACGGCAAGCGTTGTTACTTATAAAACGCTGATGGCGGGAGCAAATTTTGTCACTAGCTTCTCGGGTTCGGTAAAAGCTCTCGCAACGTCATTCGGACTTTTAAAAACCTCCACCGATTCAGCGGCAGCCTCGCAGGCGACCCACAACGCAGTAACGGCAGCAAATCCTTATATGGCGGTAGTCACTGCTATTTCTCTTGTTATAGGCGGATTGGTGACGGTCGCCGGACATCTTGACGACTGCAACGACAAAATGCGTGAGCTTAATCAAAACGCCGAAAAGCTGACAAATTCGTCAAAGGAATACAAGGAAAAATCAGAGGGATTAAAGGATATAAAAAATCGTTATGAGGATATCCGGCTGTCCACGGACAGCGCCATAGATAAGGACGCGGAACTGCAAGCCCTGCAAGGCGAGCTTATAACGCAGTTTGGCGATATGGCGGAGGGAATTGATCTTGTAACAGGTGCTTACGATGAGCAGCTGAACGCGTTGGAGCAGCTTATAGGCAAAAACGATGAGTTGTCCAGAGCACGGGCTAAACAGGCGCTTCTTGACGCCACCGCCGCAGAAAAGGAAGCAACCGCTATCGAACTTGGGCGGCTGCTTTTCGACGCGGATAATACTGAGGTCGCTGCTTTTGCGCAGGCTTACGCGGAAAAATATTTAAAGACCTTCAAATCCTCAAATAACAACGGCGGCGCTCTTGGCGTTCTGGATAATACGATGTATTTCAGCGGAGGTTACGTAAACCGTTCCGCCGATCTTAACGCGCTTTATCTGGCGCTTATAAAAAAATACGAGGAAACGGGAAAGGCTGCCTACTCCGCCGCCGCGGACTCCGTCATGGAGCAGATAGAAGCGCTGGAGCTGGGCGAGAAAACGCTCCGGGCAGCCGAGGCGGTCTATGAGGGCGTATCGAACGAGCTCTCGGAGATGAGCGATAATAATTCAGTCAACTCTTCCGGCAGCGCCACAGCTGTCGAGGAGGAACGCAAGGGCAAAGAAGCTGAGCAAAAACGAAAAGCAAGACTTGCACAGCTTGATGAAGAAAAAGCCGCGAATGTCGAGCTTTACAATCATCTCCGCGCGGACGCGAAATACAGCTATGACATGGGCGTTATCGACGCGGCGGAGTACTATTCGCAGCTCGCCGAGCTTCGGGATAGTTATCTTGAGGAGGACACCGACGAATGGCGCTCGGTGAACGTGGAGCTTAAAAAATATTATGACAGCTTGACCGAGGATCAGAAAAAAGCCTACGAGCAGCAGCTCAAACAGCAGAAAGAAGCTGCGGAGCAGGCTCAGCGGGAGCGCGTTTCAAGCTACAACGAGGAGAAAAGTCAGCTCCAGTTCCGGCATAAAACGGGACAGATATCCGAAAAACAATATTATGAGGAGCTTGCGAAGATACGCGACAAATACCTTGACAAAAACAGCGCGGAGTGGCGTAATTCTTTCCTTGAGACCTACCAGTATAACCAAAAAATAATCGAGGCGAACAAGGAAGCTCTGAACGCACTGCTAACCGAAACAAGCGACAGCACGCTCTCGGCGCTGCAGAATATAATTTCCGCGCGGGACAGTCTGACTTCGAAGCTGGTGGATTTCAACAAGACCTTTGAGAAGATAACCGAGACCGTTCCAGAGACCGTCGCGGTCAAGGGTGAGTTTACCGTTACAACCGCGGAGCACGAGGTCGAGACCTACAAAATGGGCGCTGACAGTATCGAGGATAATATAAAAATTCTCGAGGAGTACGGCGAAATGCTGGACGCTCTGAAAGCCCGCGGCGCGGACGATGAAACGCTGAGTAATATTCTGTCGATGGACGTTGACGAGGCTATGGAATTTGGCTCGAAAATGCTGAAAATGTCCGACCGCGAGTGGAGCGAATACTTTGACAGCATGGCTCGGCTGCGGGAAACAGCGGCGGATATTTCCGCTAAATATTATCAGAGCGAGGTGGAAAATCTCAAAAACAATTTTGTGGATAAGTTACGCGAGGAGCTTTTCGGGCTGGATTCGGACATGATGAGCATAGGCGCGGATGCGGCGCTGAGCTTTATAAGCGGCTGGAATGAAGCTATCGGAGCAAACGATCTTACCGTCAGCGATCTGTTGTATTCGCTGGCGGGCGGTTCCTATACGACCGCGCCGAAAATGGCGCAGCTGCTCTCGGGCTTCGGCGCGACCATCGGGTCAAGCGAGAAAGAGAAAAACGACAGCGGAACGACTGTCATGCCGATTTACATCGGCGGCGAAAAGCTGACGGATATTGTTATTGAGGGTATCAACAGCAAAAATATCAAGGTCGGGAAAAATGTTTTGAACACATAGGGGGTTGACAATATGATGTGGTGGAACGGCAGCCCGCTTCCCGTGCCGATAGCGCCGATACAATACGGCTATCGGGACATTGAGGGCACAAACAGCGGGCAGACCCTCGGAGGCAGTTATTCCAAAAAAGTGATAGCCCGCAAGGAGGACTTGATCGTGCAGTGGGCGGCGCTTTCTCCCGAGGAAGCCGCGGCAGTGGCGGAGGTAAAGCGGAGCACCTTTGGGCGGCTCACATATTACAGCCCGCAGGCGGAGAAATTCGTAACAAAGACGATGTACACCGAGGAGCTGACCGCGGAGCTCACAGACGCGCGTGTAACCGACACGACCCTGCAATACGGCGATTTCAGCGCTTCGGTGCAGTTTAAGGAGAGGTGATAAAGTGATAGAATTGACATTTTCAAGAGCGGGTCGGGAGGATATAATTCTGACCGAGGACGATCTGTTTGATTTCGAGTTTGAGCGCGGCTGCTTCAGCGGGGACACCTTCGAGCTTGGCGGCGTAAGCGCGAAATCAATATACATGATAATAGACAACAACACGCAGCGCTTTCCCCGCGGAGCGTTCGCGAACAGCCGCGTGAGACTGGATATTGACGGGCATTTCTGCGGGTATTTCAACGCGGAGCTGCCCAAGCGCCGGAACGGCGTGATAGAGATTACCGCCTATGACGATATGATAAAGCTCGATACCGAATTTCCCGAGGACTGCACGTTTCCAAGCCTGTTCTGGACGGTGTACGCGCACTGCCTCTTAAAAGCGGGGCTCGCCGATCATTTCTCCGTGGAAAACGGGGATATTTTTGTGTTGAACGCGCTGTTCAACGTCGGAGTGATCTCCCACGAATACACGGATTATATTTATGCCAATTCCTGCCGGAATCTGGTTTCTGGCATGGCGGAGTGGAACGGCGGATTCGCTTATATAAACGACGACGGAAAGCTTCAGGTGGACGTCTTTTCAAAGGAGGTCTCGCGGACGTTTTATTCGGGCGAGCTGATGGACTTTGATTACTCCGATGAAACGGTGGTTTTCTCGAAAATAAAGACATCGCAGAAAAACAAGACCTATGAGATGGGCGATGACAGCGGATATACTCTGATAATCAACAATCAGTACATAGGCTACGGGCTCGATGACGAAGATTTTGAAATGTACCTCGGTTTTATTTACGATTACTACAAGGATTTTTCGCTCACGCCGATGAGCTTCACGCTCGCCGAGCCGGATTTCAGCTTGAAAATAGGCGACAGGATTTCGGTTATTGACGAGGAGGAAAACGTGACGGTCACGGGTAATATTTCCGAAATCTCCGTCAGCGGAAACTGCTCAATGACCGTTATCTGCGGCGGCTTTGGGAATGTTTCGGGGGTTGTCAATTATAACAAGTCCTCGACAGGACTGAATAACCAGACCAAAGCGGGAGCAGGTTCGGGCGGCGTAGGCAAGGCGGCGGAAAGCGACCCTACAAACGAGTACTTTAATGATTACGAAGGAAATACCGTGACAGGAAAGTTCAATCATGTCGAGGGTTCGCAAAATACTGTTGTGGGAAGCCTGGCTACTTCAACGGGCGGCGTCGGCAACGTCGTTCAAGTCGCGCAGAAGACCCGCGTCGATGGTACAGATAATAGGGTTGTACAGGCACTTAACTCCTATATCACAGGCAAAAGCAACAACGCTCATAGACCAGAAGAAAGCATTATAGCCGGTCAGGACAATAGAATAGGTTACTGCACCAATACGCTTGTAATAGGAAAGTCAAACATTATAACAGCGGCAGCGCCGGACATTGGCTCAGCGGTTATAGGGGTTGGTAATGAGGTACAAAGCCCCGGGAGCTCATTTTTTGTATCTGGTACTGATAATCTTCTCGGAAACAGAAACGCTTTCATGTGCGGTCGCGGACTTTCACTGGTAATGCCCCTTCCAGATAAAAATATGCGTGCAATATTCGGAAACTACAATGAAGAAAGCATGGCACAAGTGGGATTTGAGGGACGATGCCTATTTGAGATAGGCAATGGAACTGACGATAATAACCGTTCTACCGGCTTTGCGGTTGACCAAGACGGGGTAATTTATTGCAACAGGGTGGTTCAGACAGGTACGACAAATATTTTTGACGTACTCCTTTCAGTCTCCGCGTCTGCCCAAGCAGCCCGCGCGATAACCTCGGCGGCAAGCACGGGTATCCCTATCATGCTGATTGACCACGCCCCGACAGCGGAGGATCTGACAGGCTCTGAGTGTGTTTTCCTGCAGTGCGAGGACACTGCTGAGGTCGAGGGGGAGACCACGGGGATTTTCAGAGTAACGGATATTTTCGCGGAGAAATAGAGCTTACCGATAGTTATAACAGTTTTGAGGAGGTAAAAATGGCGACAAAAACAGTAACATTAACAGGCGCGGAGCAGCGGGTGGACGAGCTCGGCGGCTTGAACGCGCTGATAGTGAACAATACAACCCAACCGCTGTACGCTTCGGCGAGGGCGGGAATAGAGCCGTATGCTGACGGCGTGATAGAGATAAAAGCGGGAGCTTCCCGCGGCTTGCCAGATACAAACGGCACGG
>CAMWLH010000030.1 GCA_947175045.1 uncultured Clostridia bacterium
CGCAGGTAACAAAAGAAGCAGCGATAAAATCAAAATTCTCTCTCGCCGCAAACCGTATATCGCTCTCGTCCACCTCGCTCACATAGGGCATCGACAGACTTACTCCGGGAATATTCAGTCCCTTATTGTCGGACAGCAGACCGCCGTTCTGTATCGAGCATATTATATCCGCCGTCCCGTCGGGGTTCTTGATTATCTCCGAGCACCGCAGGCTGATATTTCCGTCGTCAATAAGTATCCTTGTCCCTATGTCGATATCGTCCGCGAGACCCTTGTAGGTTATCGCCGCGCACTTTTCGTCGCCCATGACGTCGCGGGTGGTCAGCGTAAAGCTATTCCCCGAGAAAATCTCGTACTTCTTACCATCGACAAACTTCTTTAATCTCACCTCGGGACCCTTGGTGTCCAGCAGAGTAGCCACGGGCATACCCATCTCACGCGCGACTCTTACCACCTGGTCGTGGGTCTCTTTATGTCCCGCGTGATCGCCATGCGAGAAATTCTGCCGCGCGACGTTCATTCCGTTCTCGATAAGCTGTCTGAGCACCTCGTCGCTCTTGGTTGCGGGGCCGAGCGTGCAAACAATTTTAGTCCTCCTCATAACTGCCTCCTGATTTTAAAAAATTTTCCGCGACCCGCCCGCCAAAACTCCGCTGACGCTCCGTTTTCGCAGGCTCTCGCGGAAAATTTCCTGCGTGGGCTAAGCGTTGATCTTTGCAGGCGTTGCTTTTCTTAGTGGGCTTTATGTTGCGCTTTGCGAATGTTGCCTTGATCCGCGGCTACGACGCCGCACCGAATTAAGAGCGTTTTCTCCCGCCGCCCTATGGGCGGCACTCGAAAACGCGGCGGTTCGCCGCCTTTCATTTCCGCAAGCGGAAATGACGCCGCTGACGCGGCGGAATTCGCTTCGCGAATTGGCGGCGAACCGCCTGCGGCACCCGAAAAGCGCAATCAAACATTTTCGTATATTATAACATATTTTCCCGCAAAATTCAAGTAGCAACTTTCTCAAAACACAAAATATCCGCTGCTTATTTTTTTGCTTTGATCTCGTTTTTCAGTTCTTTCCCCGCGAAAAAATCATCCAGGTTGCCCAGCGTGACCTCCGCGATACCTTTCAGCGCCTCCTCCGTCAAAAACGCCTGGTGCGAGGTCAGCAGCACGTTCGGGCGCGACACAAGGATAGACAGTATTTCGTCCGTGACAATGCTGTCGGAGTTATCCTTAAAAAACAGATCGCTCTCCTCCTCGTACACGTCCAGAGCCGCGCCGCCTATACGCTTTTCGTTCAGCGCGCGCAAAAGAGCCTCGCTGTCTATCAGCTTGCCGCGGCTGGTATTGACGATAAGCGCGCTGCTTTTCATCAGCGATATCGCATCGTCGTCAATAATATACCTTGTCTGCTCCGTCAGCGGGCAGTGCAGGGAAATAATATCCGAGCTCCTGAAAAGCTCATCGGTCGACACATATTCAATCCCGCTGTTCTCCGCAGGGTATGGATCGTACGCAATCACTTTCATGCCAAACCCGCGGCAGATATCAATAAATACCCGTCCGATCTTTCCCGTGCCGATGATCCCCGCCGTCTTTCCGTAAAGATCGAATCCCGTCAGACCGTTCAGGCTGAAATTAAAATCTCTTGTGCGGTTGTAGGCGCGGTGTATCTTCCTGTTCAGCGAAAGTATCAGTCCCATAGCGTGCTCCGCCACGGCGTAGGGCGAGTACATTGGAACTCTTACGACCTTCAGTTTGCCTTCCGCCGCTTCGATATCCACATTATTGAACCCCGCGCAGCGCATGGCGATGATCTCCACTCCCTGCTCCGCCAGCAGCTCGATAGTCCTCGACGATATATCGTCATTAACAAACGCGCAGACCGCCCGGCAGCCCTCCGCGAGCTTCACCGAAGCCGGACGCAGCCTACCCACAAAATAATTTATCTCATAATTCTTGTTGATTTTGTCAAACCACTCCGTATCATATGGCTTAGTGTCAAAAAAGGCAATTTTCTCCATTCTTTTCTCCTTATTTTTAAAAATTTTCCGCACCGCACACTCCGTCGCTTCGCGTCAGAGTCAGACTGTATATAAAGGTTGACCTGAATTGGATTATTTTAAAAAATTTCAAAATTTCCGCAAGCACGCGCCGTTCGCTGCGCTCACTCCGCGCGTTTGCGGAAACCGGTCATAATTTGCGCAGCAAATTATGACACTTTTTGAAATTTCATGCGCCGACATTGCGTGGCAAATAGGCTTTTTCTACAAGCTGACTCCGTCGCTTCGCGTCGGAGTGTGCTAGCTCGCCGTAAAAGTTTCCCGCGTGGGCGAGGTGCTGCTTTTTAAGGACATTGCTTTACTGCGGAAGCTATATGTTGCTCTCAGCAAACATCACTTTATGTGGCTTTTTGATATTTTGCTCGGATTTTCCTCGAATAATCACAAACCATTTTTTGGAATTTATTTTGCACAAAAAAAGCGGCTCGGAAAAACCGAACCGCAAAATCATTTTCGCCGCAAGCCCTCACACCAGCGGCTTGATCGTCACAGAGGAAAGAAGAAGTCGTAAAAACCGCCCCGATGGAACGATGAATGTAAAAACCGAATCGAAATAAGATTAAGTAGCTTTCGGGGACAATATTATTATACTTCTTTGTGAGCCTTTTTTCAATACAAAAATAAAGGAATTTTGGTTTCCTGTTATTTCTGAACGCTTTTATGACGGAATTTGACGCAAAAAAGAATAACATGGTTCAATTTGAAATATTTGTTAATTTTGCTTTACCGCATGGGAATATATTTATATTTCATTGCCGCAAAATATATGTATTTTTTATATATTCCCCAAAAGTACCTTGACAAAAACTTCAAAAAACTATATAATAGATTTAATCGCTGTCATTGCTACAAGATGTTGTGGGAATGACAAAAAACGCGGTGAGAGCTTATGCAGCGCCGTTTGAGATGAAATCAAGACGTTAAGGAGTACGGGCAAAATGGCAATGATTACAATGATCAAAAAAAGGGACGGCAGGCAGGTTCCGTTTAATATCGAGAAGATAGCCTCCGCGATATACAAGGCGGCGCAGGTAGTGGGCGGAAACGACTACGGAGAGGCTATGAGGCTAGCGGACGAGGTGTGCCAGCAGCTCTCCATGTCCATAATCGGGCGCAATCCCTCGGTGGAGGAAGTCCAGGATATGGTGGAAAAGGTTCTTATCGAGGGCGGGCACTCCAAGACCGCCAAGGCGTACATTCTCTACCGCGCGGAGCGCACCAGGGCGCGCGAGATGGACTCCAAGCTGATGAAGATATACGAGGATCTCACCTTCAAATCAGCGGGAGAGTGCGACATTAAACGCGAAAACGCCAATATCGACGGCGACACCGCCATGGGAACCATGCTGAAATACGGCTCGGAGGGAGCCAAGCAGTTCAACGAGATGTACGTTCTCGACCCCGCCCACTCCCACGCTCACATAAACGGCGACATACACATTCACGATCTGGACTTTCTGACGCTCACCACCACCTGCTGCCAGATCGACCTGTTAAAGCTGTTCCGCGGCGGGTTTTCCACGGGACACGGTTTTCTGCGCGAGCCCAACGACATTGTAAGCTATGCCGCGCTCGCCTGCATAGCTATCCAGTCCAACCAGAACGACCAGCACGGGGGGCAGTCCGTGCCCAATTTCGACTACGCCATGTCGGAGGGCGTGAAAAAGACCTTCCGCAGAATGTACACCGCAAATCTTGCCAAGGCAATATGCTTTTCGCGCGGCAGCACCGATTTCGCCGAGGAGACCGAAAAGCTGAAAAACGCTGCTAAGGACATCGCCGAGAAATACGGGCTTTATCCCAGGCTGATGGATAATTTTGACTATAAGGCGAAGGAATGGGAGCTGCTCGCGCGGGACTACGGCGACAATTTCTCCGCGCTCCAGGACAGCGCCGAGAAGCTGGCGGAGCAGGAGACCGACCGTTCTACCTACCAAGCTATGGAGGCTCTTATTCACAACCTCAACACCATGAATTCCCGCGCGGGCGCGCAGAATCCGTTCTCGTCGATAAACTACGGCACGGACACCTCTCCCGAGGGACGCATGGTAACGCGAAACGTGCTTCTTGCGGAGGAAAGGGGCTTAGGCAGCGGAGAAACCCCTATTTTCCCCATTCAGATTTTCAAGGTCAAGGAGGGCGTGAACTTTAACGAGGGCGACCCCAACTACGACCTGTTCAAGCTGGCTATCCGCGTTTCCGCAAAGAGAATGTTCCCGAATTTCAGCTTTATTGACGCGCCCTTTAATCTCCAATATTACAAAGAGGGCGACTACAACACCGAGATATCCTATATGGGCTGCCGCACCCGCGTTATCGGCAACTTCTACGACCCGAGCCGCGAGATAGTCACCGGCAGGGGCAATCTCAGCTTCACCACGATCAATCTGCCCCGCCTGGGAATTGAAGCCAAAGGCAATATCCAGAAGTTCTACCGCGACCTTGACGATATGATGGATCTGGTGATAGATCAGCTCACCGCGCGCTTTAAAATACAGTGCTCAAAAAAGGTCAAAAATTACCCGTTTCTTATGGGGCAGGGAGTGTGGATAGATTCCGAGAAGCTCGCGGACGACGACAATATCGGAGAGATATTGAAGCACGGCTCTCTCACAATGGGCTTTATCGGTCTGGCGGAGTGCCTTAAGGCGCTTATCGGAGCTCATCAGGGAGAAAGCGAGGAGGCGCAGCGTCTGGGTCTGGAGATCGTTGCCCATATGCGCGAGCGCGCGGACAGACAGTCCAAGCAGACGGGTCTGAACTATACACTGATCGCCACCCCCGCGGAGGGTCTTTCGGGAAGATTTATCAAGATCGACAAGAAAAAATACGGAATAATCGAGGGAGTGACCGACAAGGATTACTACACAAACTCTTTCCATATTCCGGTTTATTACAATATCAGCGCGTTCAAGAAAATTCGGCTGGAGGCTCCCTACCACGCGCTCACCAACGGCGGGCATATCAGCTATGTGGAGATGAACGGCGACCCGCTCAAGAACCTTGACGCATTCGAGCAGATAGTGCGCTATATGAAGTCCGAGGGCATAGGCTACGGCGCGATAAATCACCCCATCGACCGCGACCCCTGCTGCGGTTTTACGGGAATAATCGACGACGAATGCCCCGTCTGCCACCGACATGAGGACGAAATACGGTTTGATCGGTTCCGCCGCGCCAAATCATAAAAAAAGCAGCATAACGCCCACGCATCGGAATTTCAAAAAGTGCGCATTTGCCTTAACGGCAAATGCTGCACGGTTTCGGCTAAGCACGCGCAGCGCAGTGGAGCGAAGCAGAGCTGCGCGGAGTGTGGTTAGCCGAAATTTTGAAATTCTCATTTAAATCATTTAATTCTTGTCAACATAACCCAATAGCAAAACAGCCAAGATTAACCCCCGGAGTGAAATATGATCAGCGAAAATCAAGAAAATTCAAACAAGTTAAGAATCGCGGGTATCGTTGAGGAATCCTTTGTTGACGGTCCCGGGATACGCTTTGCGGTGTTTGTGCAGGGCTGCCCGCACCGCTGCGAGAGATGTCACAATCCCGAGACCCACGATTTCGGCGGCGGGCGCGAGGTCGATACTGACGAGCTTTTTGAGCAGTGCCTCGCCAATCCGCTTATAAACGGAGTTACATTTTCGGGCGGAGAGCCCTTCTGCCAGGCGGCGGCGCTGTATAAGCTGGGCTGCCGCTTCAAGGAGAGCGGCTTAAACCTCATGTGTTACAGCGGCTGGACGTTTGAGGAGCTTCTGGAGAAATCGATCTCGGAAGAGGACGTTAAAAATCTGTTGTCGATATTGGATCACCTTGTGGACGGAAGATTTGAATTGTCGCAGCGCTCTCTTCAACTGAAATTCCGCGGCAGCTCAAATCAGCGGATAATCGACGTGCAGCGATCCCTTTCGGAAAACAAGGCGGTAACGGTCGAACTGTGATTTTAAAAAACGAGTGCTCCCCGACTGAGATGGGGAGCATCACTTTTCGGTTTCAACCGTAAAATATCACAAAAAAATCATTATTTAATCCCCCGCCGCTATGCTTTTTATATAGACAATTCTCCTGTTTTGTGCTATAATAATTCAATAAACCCAAAACAACGCACATAAGGGAGCGATTAAAATAAAACCCATCAAGAAAATCCTTGCCGCTGTTATTGCCGCGGCAATAATAACTCTTACGGGCTGCCGCGAGGAAGACGGCAGCGGCTATATTTTCAAATATGACATCTCCGCCAACCCCGGCACACTTGACCCGCAGATTGCCAACGACCCAAACTCCGAGGTCGTTATAAGCAATGTCTTTATGGGACTTCTCACCGCCAACGCGGACGGCTCTCTGTCCGAGGGTGTGGCGAGCGATTATATAGTATCCGACGACGGCTTGGTCTACACCTTTAAGCTGCGGCAGGACGTCTACTGGGTGGACTCCGGCGAGTTTGAGCAGCAGTGCACCGCAAAGGATTTTGTATACGGCTTTCAAAGACTTTTTCTCCCCGAGACCTCCGCGCCGAGGGCTTCGGAATACTACTGCATAAAAAATTCCCGCGCTGTAAATACGGGGGGAAGCTCCGACGCTTCGATCCTCGGGGTGAAGGCTCTGGGGGACTTCGAGCTGGAGATCACCCTTGAATACCCCAACCCGCGTCTGCCCGCGCTGCTGTCCGAGCCGCCCGCCATGCCCTGCTGCGAGGATTTCTTCGTCGGCTCTCAGGGAAAATACGGACTGTCCGCGGAGTGCACTCCCTCAAACGGCGCGTTTTACGTCTACGCCTGGGACTACGACCCCTACACTCTCACCGATAACAACAATCTGATACTCCGCCGCAACTCGAAAAACAGCGAGGCGCGTACGGTCTACCCGTCCGGGCTTAACTTCTTTATAGAAGAGGACGGCGATTTTGCCGCGGATTTTCTGGGCGGCACCACCACCTGCATTGCGGTCACCGACGAGGAAGCGGCGCTTATCAAGGGTGAATACGGCTGTGAGGAATTTAAAAATATCACGGTAGGGCTTATTTTCAACCGCGGATATGAGCTGTTCAAAAACGAGGATTTTCCCCGCGCTCTGGGAACCCTCACCGACAGACGAACCATAAACAAAGCGCTTACCCACTTTGCTCCCGCCTACGCGATAGTTCCCGAGGAGGTCTCCATGCTTGACAAGAGCTACCGCGAGCTTGCGGGGAGCTCCCTTACGCCGAAATACAGCGCGGAGACCGCGCGCGGATACTATGATAAGGCTCTGCCATCGCTCAACAAAGACCTTTTCGCGGGAGCGCGGATAATCGTCCCGAACGACAGCGCGGCGGAGGCTGTGGGCTATCTTATGCAGGAGTGGCAGCGGGAATACGGCTTCTACTGCGTGGTAGAGGTTCCGGGCGAGCAGGAATACCTCTCGCGGCTGAAAAGCGGCGATTATGAAATAGCCGCGCTGGAGCTTACCGGCAGCTACAACAGCCCCTCGGCATACCTGGAGAGCTTCCGCCGCGGCAGCTCCGCGAACTACGGCAAATACAGAAGCACCGAGTTTGAGGAGCTTATGGACGCCGCGGAGAAAGCGGTAGACCTGGCGGAAAGCGCGGAGCTCTACGCCAAAGCGGAGCAGCTTCTCATCGACGATGCGGCATTCGTTCCGCTGTACTACAAGAACGAGTATTTTTATTATGACAAGGACTGCAGCGATATTATCTACAATCCCTTTACCAAAAACGTCTATTTCCGCGATGCCAAGAAATTTTAATGCAACAGCAATTCCCCCGCGCAATGCGCGGGGGATCAAATTTATTCAAAAACGCTGCATTTCTCCGAGGTCTTGCGTATACCCGTATCTCCCTCGATCAGATTAACGCCCCATTCCTCCGAAAGCCTTGAGCCGTCCCATTCCAGCGCGATATCGAGATATTCGACTCCCCCGCCGTTGCCCTTCCAGCTCCAGCCGAGATAGCCTATATCGTTCTCGCCGCAGTACTGCATAATAAACGCCTCGTCAACGTCGCCGTCGGAGTGGTTGTAGCCGAACTCCCCGACGATAACGCACAAGCCCTTTTCGGTAACGCGCGCCAGATTCTGCCTTATGACTCTATCATTTTTGCCCGCCGAGCCGTACATATGTATCGAAAACATAGTGTTTTGCAGCGGGTCTGCCGCGAATACCTCCTCACCGCCGTCGGAGATGCTCTTGGCGTACTGCCCCCAGCCCGCGGCGTCTACGATTATAGTGTTCTTGATACCCGCTTCCCTCAGCCTGGGAATAGCCGCGGTATAGCCCTGCGTCCAGATATCGGAATCCCACGTTCCTACCCACTCATTGGCTATATTAAGCAGAACATAGGCTTCGTTGCCTATAAGCGCGTCCTTGACCTCTATCCAGTAATCAACGGTTTTTTCCAGGGCCGACAGCTCGTCCTTGCCGGTTATGTCGTGAACCTCAAGTATGGCTATCATTTCAAGAGCCTTGCAGCGCTCCACCAACCGCGACAGGGTCTCCGCGCTGTCTCTGGCGTACTGCTGACCGTCGCCGCACACTATCCTCACACAGTTCGCGCCTGTCTCCGCTATTGCCGCCAGCGCAATATCATCTTTGTCTTTAAACCAGCTGTGCGGGTGATTTATCCCGCGCATTACAAACTCGTTGCCGTTTGCGTCGTACAGCTTTGTTCCCGAAACGTAAAAGCCCTCCGCGCCCTCATGCGGTTTGTCTGCGGGAGCTTCCTCCGAGGGCTCGGGTGAAGCCGCGGGCGGAACACTGCTTACCGAGCCGCTTTCCCGCTCGCTTACCGACGAATTATCCTCGGGAGCCCGCGAGCTGTCCGAAGCGCCCGCCTCGGGATCGCTTTCCGTATCAAGCGGAGCCGTGCTGTCCGACCCGCTCTCGGAAGGAGCCGCCGTTTCGCTTTCGGAGGAGTTATCCTTAGTGTTGACCGGCGCGGTGCTTTCCGTACCGCTCTCACTGCCGCTTGCGCCATCGCTGTCATCGGACGCGGCACTGTCCCGAATATCCGCCGAGCTTACCCCCGACGACCCGGTATCAATGCTGCTGTTGCTGCTCTCGGAAGCCGCGCAGCCGCTTATCATCATTACTGTCGCCAGCAGAATTGCCGTAAGTTTTTTCATAAAAGTCTCCTTTCAAATATAAGGCAGCGCCGCACACTCTGCTCAACGCTCAGTCCTTAATAAGTGTACATAAACATGCCGCTCGGCTGCAATATTTCATCAATATAATTTATATAAAAATCCGTGAAATCAACGTTCAGAGTTTCAAACAGTTTCAGCGCAGATATAAATTTGTCAATGAAAATAAAGCTTTTCTTCTGAAAAAAATATTCTCTTTGAATATCAAAATCGGGAAATCTGTCCTTGTTCAATTCCATAAATCGTATTTGAAATGCTCTTACAAAATACTCGTTTATAATTGCAAAAAATGAGCTATACCGTCATATCACCACTATATCGTCGATCGCCTCGGGAATGCTCTCCACAATGCAGTTTCTGCCGTGGTTTTTGCCGTAATACAATCTGCTGTCCGCGGCGTTGACCAGCGCGTCCACCGTGCCGCCCTCATAATCCGATATACCGAATGTCATTGTAACGGATATATCCCGCCCCTCATATTCACAGCGGTAGGCGTGTATTCTGTCCATTATCCGCCGCAGCGCCTCCAGCGCCTCGTTATATGGCACATTGAAGATCAGCAGAAATTCCTCTCCGCCCCAGCGCGAAGCGAAGCCAATATTCCTTACTCCGTCCCTCAATATCCCCGAGATATCCTTCAAGACCTCGTCGCCGCAGGCGTGTCCGTAATTGTCGTTAAAGCGCTTGAAAAAGTCGATATCCCCTATCGCCGCCACAAAGGGAGCTCCCTCCGAGCCGGCTCTGTCCCGAAGATCGTTCATTTTTATCCCGCAGGCGCGGCGGTTATACAGCCCCGTAAGCGGATCGTTGGAAATAAGTTTTCTGAGCGCCTGCTGGAGCTTTACCGCGCTTCTTCCCATATCGCCTATTTCGTCTCTGCGGTTTACCAGCCGCGCGTCAGCCACACATTCGGTATCACCCTGCGAGATAACGCGCAGGAAATCTGCCGCCGACAGCAGCGCTTTGACCATTCCGCCCGACACCAGCACGCTCAGCAGACCCGCCGCCAGCGCCGTCACCCATGACAGTACCAGAGAGCCTGCCACCGATTTGACCAGATTTTCGAGAACCGATTCGCGGCTTTTTCCCGCGAAAACCATTCCCGTCACCGAGCCGCCCTGATCGGCAATCGGCATATAATAACCGAAAAATTCCGTACCGTTAACGTCCACATTGTCCGAGAAAAACTCCTCGCCGCCGCCGAGAACCGTGTTCACTACCTCTGCCGCCGCTCTTGTTCCCACAGCGCGCTCTCCGCTTGAGTTGGTCACGGTAGTTATCTTTCGTTTATCTCCCTCAAAAACCGTTATGTAAATTCCCGTTCTTTCCGTTATCCCGTCGAACAGATCAGCCTTATTGTCAAAATAATCATACTTTTCGGCGGCGTACTGCTCGTTGTGCTCCAGCATCTCAAACACGCTCACGCATACGCCGGACATCTCGTGAGATATCTCGTCACATACGTTCTGATAGCCGGAAAATCCGATAAATATCGACATGACCACCGACAAGATCATCAGCGGAACTATCGTCAGCGCCGCGACCTTGCCCGTCAGCCCAAACCCTTTATGTGCCATTCCGTTTCCTCTTTTCATATATTTAAGCGAAAAACGCCGTTGTTTTTGAACTATGATGCTTTTAAGCTGTGTTGACGAGAGGCAAAAATTTAAAAAGAATTTCAAAGTTCCCGCAAGCACGGTCCGCTCACGGAGTTTTGCGCAAACGGCTGCAAAATGCTGTAAATAACCGTATGACCGCCGCGCACAACTTACCGATCGCGGAAACCGATCAGAATTTGCCGCGCAATTTCCGAACTCTTTTTGAAATTCCCATGCGTGGGCGTTATGCTGATCTTTATGGACGCTGCCTTTGCTTCTCGGTTATTACGCTGCAATAACTTTTCCGCAAGCCGATCATCATATTAAGTGTATTATACCAAAAAAAATTCACCCTGTCAAGTTATTTTGCGTGTCATGGGAACTTCACGGGATCATTTGAGACTTTTTGTGGCATATGATAAAATACGCCTTAAAATTTGTAGCTTTTTACAAAAGGCTATTGCAAAAGTTAAAAATATATGTTATAATAAACACAATATGGTTCGGACGTTGAATTAGTTGAATTAGAAGAAGGTGACGCTGTGAACATAATTGATTATTCAAGCGAAAATTATAAAAGGCTGATCGAAATGATGGCGCAGGACGAGGGATGCGTTCACTTCCTGTGGTGCTGCTCCGAAGAAAAGGTGCTGCCCATAGGCGATATCTTTATCCCGCAGGGCTTCTCCGACCCGCTGGACTATCTCAGAGGGAGCGGATTGATCGACAATTCCTCTATGGGAGCGTTCAATGTGTTCTGCGCCCAGATAGAAGAGGCTGTCTTCTCGGGCAGCGCGGCAAACAATTCGGATATCGAACTGCAAATGAAGCTCCCGAAGGACGAACAGCCCGCGATGTATCATCTGTTCGCCCTTTTCTTGAAGAACGGCGATAAGGTCACGGATATTCATTTCTGCTTAAGACCCTGCTCCGAAAAGGAGATATACGCAAAGCAGGTGGTAGACCTGTTTTCCAGCGATAAAAACCCGAAATTTTTCGAGCAGCGCATACGAAATATGCTTGCTAGAAACAAGGACAAAAGGATCGCCTTTGTACAGTTCGACGTGGAGCGCTTCAAGCTGATAAACGAGAATCTCGGGTCAGAAACGGGCGACGAGCTCCTTCGCTTTTTCAACGATTCCCTGGGGCTCATCTGCGGGTCGGAACAGCCCTTCTGCCGTCTCACCGCAGACGTTTTCATGATAGTGACCCCGTTTGAGGAATCCGCCGAGCTTGTGAGCTTCGTACATATGCTGGAAAGCAGGCTGAGCGACTACAACGGCATTGAGTACCGCCTTGTTTTCGGAATAACCACCACCGAGAACACGGAAAATATGAACACGCGCCAGATGGGCGATCACACCACGCTCGCCCGACAGTCCATCAAGGGCAACGCTCTTGAAAACATCGCCTTCTACAACGG
>CAMWLH010000031.1 GCA_947175045.1 uncultured Clostridia bacterium
TAGATGAACTTTATCGTGACGCTGGTTCAGCAGATGGAGCGCTCCTCGGCGGGGAGCGGTGGTACCGCGGAAAAGGTGATGGAGCTGTGCGGGGAGATAGCTCCCCCAAAAGCGCTGTTTGTCGGCGATGATTGTTTTACGCCGAAGCTGATGGAGCGGTCGTGCCGCAGCCTTGTCGCCGCTTTCACGGAGGAAAACAGAGCCGCCGGAGCGGCGGAGATGGGGCTTGATTCCCGCACGGTGCAGCTTTTCGAGCTGCCGGCGGTCGAAGGCGGATTTGATTTTATCTGGTATAACGGCACGGTGGAGTTCGACGGAGTAACTCAACGGCTGAGCGCTCTCAAGGAGCGGGCGGCAAAGGGTTTAACAGTGTACCGCTCGCTGTGCTGGCTGATAGAGCCGATGCCCGACACGCGGCAGTTTTACGAGCGGCGGTTCGGGGTGATCGAGCAGATGTATACGGTGGTGTATAAGGCTAAGGAGCTGGGCTTTGGAATAAGGGATTTCTATATCGCGCCGAAATCTGACTGGCGGGACGGATATTACAAGCCGCTGAGTGCCGCTGCGCGGGAGTATGAGGGCGCTCACCCCGAAAGCAGCGACGTGTCTGCGGGGCTTGCTCTTCTTGAAAAGGAGATGGATATGTTTGAGCGCCACGGCGAGGAGTTCAGCTATATTTATTTTATTTTGGAAAACGAGGGATAACGAGTTAGAATGCTGACGGAAAAGGAAGCCGCGGGGTACAGTCCAAACGTGCTGGCGTTTTACGGCGACAGTGTGTACGAGGTGATGGTGCGGCGGCGGGTAGTAATACACGGTAACACCAATGCCGGGCGGCTTCACGACCTGGCGGTGGAGCAGGTGCGGGCGAGATACCAGGCAGACGCGGTCTCGGTGATAGAGCCGATGTTGACAGAGCGGGAGGCGGATATTTTAAGGAGAGGACGCAACGCGGGCGGTATATCCGTGCCGAAAAGCTCCCGACCCTCGGAGTATCGCCGCGCGACTGCGTTGGAGGCGCTGTTCGGCTATCTTAGCCTTATAGGGCGCGAGGACAGGTTGGAGGAGCTTTTCGGGGCGATCTGCGAAGCTCTGCCGACGGAGCTTCCCGGCGGAGCGGTAAAGGAGGAGGCGGGAAATTTATGAGCCACGCCAAAGAAAATCCCGAAAAAAAGGAAAATAAAATTCTAAGGTATGTGACGGATTTTTTGCTGATAATCGTCGCCAATTCGGTGTACGCGCTGGGAGTGAATGTGTTTGTTTCGCCGAACAATATCGCTCCGGGCGGTGTGACGGGCGTGTCGGTCATCATCAGCAGCATTACGCCTATTCCGGTGGGCGTGCTGATAGCGGGGATAAATATACCGCTTATAATTCTGGGATTTATTTTTCTGAACAAAAAGATAATGATAAAAACGCTGATCTCCGTTGCGGTACTGTCCGTGATGACAGACGCGGTAATGGTAAACGTTCCGGTTTATCACGCGGAGGAGGGCAGCGGTATCCTCGCCGCAATATTCGGCGGACTGCTTATGGGCTTCGGGCTTGGGCTGAATTATATGAGGGAGTCCACCACGGGGGGCACGGATATCATCAATAAGATCATCAACCGCTTCCGTCCGACTGTGCGGCTGGGAACGCTGATACTGATAACGGACAGCTTCGTGGTGGCGTTCGGGTTTATTGTGTACAGAGACCTGGACGTGATAATGTACGCGGTGATCTCGATCTTCGTGCAGTCGAAAATAATCGATATGATGGTTTACGGCGGGCAGGAATGCAAGTTTATGCTGATTTTCTCAGAGCGCTACCAAGAGATATGCGAGCGGTTTTTGAAGAACAACATGGGCGTTACCCTGCTTAAGGGAGAGGGCGCGTACAGCAAGGCTGAGCGCCAGGTCATCGCCGCGGCGGTGCATAAGAGTGATTATGTGCGTATGCGCCGCGTTATCAAGGAGATCGACCCGAGGGCGTTTGTGGTCATCACGGGAGCCAGCGAGGTTCTGGGGGAGGGATTCCAGAAGCTCGAATAGCGGTTATACTAAGCGGACGCAAAGAGCGTAACAGCAAGAGCCGCATAATAATTTGAGAGAACAAGGCGGCGCAGGCAAACAGTAAGTGCCCGCCACGCAGGAACTTTCCTGCAAGCTGTAATATAATAATCAAGCAGCAAAAGCAACGCTCGCCAAGAGCAACGTAAAGCCCACGCAGGAAAATTTTTCGCAAGCCACTCGTGAAAGCGGTAGTGCAGCGCAGCGAAATGGAGCTTTTACGGGCGGGCTAGCGTGGGCTTGCGAGGTAAGCCTTCGCGGTGCGAAAAAATTTTTTAAATAAGGAGATTCAGAATATGTCAGGACATTCAAAATGGAGTACCATCAAGCGTAAAAAAGGCGAGAAGGACGGCGCTCGCGCAAAGGTATTCACCAAGATCAGCCGTGAGATACTTGTTTGTATTAAGGAAACGGGAAGTGCAGACCCCTCGAATAATTCGCGGCTGGCTACTCTGGTGCAGAAGGCAAAGTCTAATAATATCCCGAATGATAATATTGACCGCCTGCTGAAAAAGGCGGCGGGCGGCGCTGAAAAGAACGATTACGAGAACTGCGTATATGAGGGCTACGGACCCAATGGCGTGGCGGTCATAGTGGAGTGCCTTACGGACAACAGAAACCGCACCGCGGGCGAAATCAGACATTATTTTGACAAGTTCGGGGGAAATCTCGGTGCGAGCGGCTGCGTGTCGTTTATGTTCTCGCTTAAGGGTATCGTGGTGCTGAACAACGAGGACGGCGATATCGACGAGGACAAGGCTATGGAGGATATTCTTGAGAGCGGCGCGGAGGATTTCAGCTTCGAAGAGGGCTGCGTGGAGATCACCACCGACCCCGCCGTGGTGGGCAAGGTCGCGGAGGCGCTTACGGCTCTCGGGTATGAGGTTATTTCCGCCGAGGCGGAGCAGGTGCCCTCTACATACACCAGGCTCACCGACGAGGAGCATATCAAAAAGATGGGGCTGCTGCTGGAAACCCTCGACGATAACGACGACGTGCAGAACGTTTGGCATAACTGGGAGATGGAATAAAGGCAGGAAAAACGGGCGCCGCCAAATCGTCGGCATTTGGTTTTAAATATAAAGTGTTGATATAAGCAATTATGCTTTTAAGTTATGCTGTCTGTATTGGCGGCAATAACACAGCGCAGTACCGCGCGGTCAATTTATTTCGGGAGAGGTTGTTTGTTCCTCTCCTATTTTGCTGTGTGAAATTTTAGGGCTGATAATGATCGGCGGCTGTTCCGAACACTTAGCAGCAATAATCTTAAGACGATTTTTGTTATTCGGTAACCTAAATTCTCAATACGAAAACAAAGCGAGAAATTCATCTTAAAGTTGAAAATTTTTCAATTGAGCGGTTATTGATTAGCGGTCGATCTCCTGCTATAATATAATCAGAAACGGCGCCGTTTAAATTTATTAAAGGAGAATGACCATGACACTGTACATTGGCGAAAATCTTAAAAAGCAGAGAAAGCTTCGCGAGCTTACGCAGGAGCAGCTTGCGGATATTCTTGGGGTATCATTTCAGTCCGTTTCAAAGTGGGAGCGGAACGAGGGCTACCCCGACATCGAAACGCTCCCGACGATAGCCGGTTATTTCGGGATAACCGTCGACGAGCTTATGGGAATGGACAGGATAAGGGATACCTCCGAGGTGGATAATATCCTTAAAACCGTAAGCGAAAACGCCGCGGGCGGGCGTATTGAGGAGAACATCGCCTTGCTTGAGGAGGCAGTAAAGCGCTTTCCGAACGATTACAGCCTCCTGTCGGAATACGCGCATTATCTCACGTTTGTTGATTTGGACAGAGAGGGAGAAGCCTTCCGCAAAAACTGCCTTAAGGCGATAGACATATGCGAAAGGATATTGGCGGAGTGCACCGACAATCGCATAAGAAATACCGCTCAGGTAAAGCTTTGTTATAGTTATCAGAACGCGGGGCAGCACGAAAAGGCGGTGGAGGCGGTGATGAAGCTCCCTTTTATGTGGGAGAGCTCCGAGGTCGTGGGCGAGAGCGTTCTCGAGGGGGACGAGCTGCTTGATTTGCGTCAGATCAACGTCGTCGGTCTGACGGAGCTGTTGTATATTTCGCTTGTCGGAATGTCCCGCGAGGACGACCCACGTTTTACGCCGCAGCAGAAGATAGCGATAAAGCAAAAAGCCATTGCGGTGTATGAGATAATATTTGACGAGGGCGATTTCAACTTTTACGCCCATAACCTGTCCTATGCCTACCGCCAGATAGCGGCGATAGCCGTGCTCGAGGGGAACCGCGGTCTTGCGCTTGAAAGCCCTGAAAGATCCGCCGATTACGCGATAGCGCAGGATGAGCTGCCCGACGAGAAGCCCTATACCTCGCTGCCCATAAACAGGCTGGTGTACAAAAGGGAGAACACCATGACAAATAACCGCAGCTCGTTCAGCGATGAGCTTCTTAAGCATATGGAGATGGACAGGTATGACGGTATAAGGGACGAGCCGCGTTTCAAGGCGGTTGAGGAGCGCTTAAGGACCATTGGATAATTTTTCTTTAGGGGTTGAAATTTCCGCGCGGTTATGTTATAATCTGGTTATGGGAAATTTTTCCCGTATAAAGCATATCGCGGAAAGCAATACTCTCGTCATGGGCAGATTCAAGCCCATGCAGTGCAGCAACGTAAAAAACGGCAGCGCTCCGCTCACGCAGGGGGAAATCAAGCCGCAGTGAAAGCGGAATGAAATGCCTTTGCGTTGAGCCGGCACGCTCTGCCGCGGAGCGGCTTAGTGCGCGATACGGAAAATTTAAATTTTAATCAGGAGGAAGTTATGGCTAACAAATACGCGGGTACGCAGACGGAGAAAAATCTTGAGGCAGCCTTTGCGGGCGAGTCGCAGGCGAGGAATAAGTACACCTATTTCGCTTCAAAGGCGAAGAAGGAGGGCTTTGAGCAGATAGCGGCGCTGTTTTTAAAGACAGCGGACAACGAGAAAGAGCACGCAAAGATGTGGTTCAAGGAGCTGAACGGTATCGGCAGCACTGCGGAGAACCTCAGCGCGGCGGCAGGCGGCGAGAATTACGAGTGGACGGACATGTATGAGGATTTCGCCAAGACCGCCGAGGCGGAGGGCTTTAAGGAGCTTGCGGCGAAATTCCGCGCGGTCGCGGCTATCGAGAAGCACCACGAGGAGCGCTACCGCGCCCTGCTGAAAAACGTCGAGATGCAGGAGGTATTTGCCAAGAGCGAGGTAAAGGTGTGGGAGTGCCGCAACTGCGGTCATATCGTAGTAGGCACAAAGGCTCCCGAGGTCTGCCCCGTATGCAGCCACCCGCAGAGCTATTTTGAGATCAGCGCGGAAAATTACTGATAACAGCAATTGCTTTTTATCTGCGACCGCCCCCGTTACGGGAGCGGTCGCACTGCTATATCTTTTTGTGCAAAATGCATAAAAATATTGACAAATATTTGTTAATATTCGCGCCTTTGGGCAAATTTTTGCCAAACGCGGTTTTTGGGGGAATTTTGTGCAATTTTTGATTTGACAAATACTTGATATAGTGGTATAATAAACTGATTAGGTATATTTGAAAGGAGCTTCAATTTTGACAATTTTCTATAAATTTGAGGGCAAGATGTATATAAATCTCACCAACGGCTGCCCCTGCAAGTGCGTTTTCTGCATACGCGATAACGCGGACAGCATAAGCGGAAACGACAGCCTGTGGCTGGAGCACGAGCCGTCCTTTGAGGAGATCACCGCCGCGTTTGAGACATTTGACAAAAAGGGGATTTCCGAAGCGGTCTTCTGCGGCTACGGCGAGCCTATGGTCAGAGCCGATATGGTGGTCAAGACCGCGGAGTATATCAGAGAGCATTCCGATATGAAGCTGCGCCTCAACACCAACGGTCTGGTGAAGCTCATGCACCCGGATTTTGACATAAACTGCCTAAAGGGCTTGATAGACAGCGTTTCCATCAGCCTTAACGCTCCGAGCGCGGCTCGCTATAATGAGGTAACGCGCCCATCGTTCGGTGAGAAGTCTTATGAGGTAATGCTGGATTTTGCGGCGAAAATGAAGGAGTTCTGTCATACCGCCTTTACGGTGGTTGATATAATCGATTCCGAGGAGATCGAAGTGTGCCGCGCCATTGCGGATAAAATGGGTATCCCGCTGCGGGTGCGCGCTTATGTGACGGATAACGAGAGCTATACATGAGGATATTGGGGATAGACCCCGGTTACGCCATAGTGGGCTACGGGGTGCTGGATTATGATAATGTGGCATTTAAAACGGTGAATTACGGCGCGATAACGACGGGTGCGGACACTCCCTTTGACAGGCGGCTGGCGGAGATATACAGGGATATGTGCGAGCTGCTGGATATGTTCAAGCCCGATTGCGTAAGCATTGAGAAGCTTTATTTCAATACGAATATCACGACGGGTATCGACGTGGCGCAGGCAAGGGGAGTCATCACGCTTTCCGCAGCGCTGAGAGGGATACCGATATATGAATATACGCCGCTTCAGGTAAAGGTAGCTGTCACGGGTTACGGGCGGGCGGAAAAGCATCAGATGCAGGAGATGACAAAGAATATCCTGCGGCTGAAAAAGGTGCCCAAGCCCGACGATACCGCGGATGCTCTCGCGATAGCGATATGCCACGGTCATACGGGCGGATCGCAGTTGTCTAAAATTATGGAGCAGCAAAGGTGTTGAAAGCCGAGGGCCGCGCAATAATAACGCAGCAAATCAACGCAGGCAAAGAGCAACGCAAAGCCCACGCAGCAAAATTTTTCGCAAGCGCGCGGGAAAGCGGAACGGAGTGGAGTTTTAACGCGCAGGCTAGCAATAACGTTACAAAGCAACGCAAGCAAAGAGCAACGCAAAGCCCACGCAGCAAAATTTTTCGCAAGCGCGCGGGAAAGCGGAACGGAGTGGAGCTTTAACGCGCAGGCTAGCAATAACGTTGCAAAGCAACGTTATTGCGGTGCGAAAAATTTTTTTAAAATAAGGAGTAAATATGATATACAGTGTAAAAGGCGAATTGATACACACGGAAGCGGGTCTTGCGGTGGTGGAGTGCGGGGGAGTAGGCTATGCCTGCCGGACCTCGCGGCAGACGCTCAACAGCATAAAGACGGGGAGCGAGGTAAAGCTGTTTACTTACCTGCACGTTTCGGAAAACGCGCTTGATCTGTTCGGGTTCTCGGATACGATGGAGCTGGCTTGCTTCAAGCAGCTTATATCGGTGTCCGGGATAGGTCCCAAAGCGGCGCTGTCCGTGCTGTCGGAGATATCACCGTCGAAGCTGGCTTTATGCATAACGACGGGTGACGCGAAAACTCTCACAAAATGCCCTGGGATAGGCTTGAAGACTGCCCAGAGGATAGTTCTGGAGCTTAAGGACAAGGTGGCAAAGGATCAGCACGTTTCTGCGGCGGATTATGCCGCTGTGCCCGCGTCGGGCGGGGGAAACATAGGGGAGGCTCTGTCGGCGCTGGAGGTGCTTGGATTCGCTCCCGCGCAGGCGGCAGCGGCGATAGCGGGCGCCGCTCCCGATTCCTCGGTAGAGGAACTGATAAAGTACGCGCTGAAAAATCTTGGAAATTGACAGTTAAACAGGGAAAGAGGGCGATCCGACTGAATAAGAATGAGAATGTACGATCACAGCAGAGGACGGCTGTGATATCGGTGTGCGTTACGGTTTTGTGCGCGTTTCTGATATTGTTTCTGGAGGATTTCGATATAAGTACGGCAGTCGCGATAGCCGTAGTAGTGGGCTTCGCTTCGCTGGCGACGGCGCTGTATCTTTTCTCGAAATATTGCTTTAAGCCTTATATAGACCGCAGGAGAGCGGCGCTGCGGGCGCTGGGCACTCACGGTATAAGCAAGGTGAACAAAGACCCCACCGCGCGGCTTGCCTACAAGGGAATATACCAATTTTTCAAGCAGAATTTCGCCAAGAGCGAGGAATTTCTAAACTTGGCGCTGAGCCGCTCGGATTACCGCCAGAACCAGCTTTTCTGCATAGAGTGGCTGATACATCTGTACGAGGCGGCGGACAACGTTTCGAAGCTGCTGTGGTGCTATCGCAAGGCGGCGGAGTACGCGCCCGATAACCCCGAGTTCCAGTCGCGGCTGGGTCATGTGTATTATGTGGACGGCAAGCTGGACAAGGCGATGTATTGCTTTGAGCAGGCGCTGAGATACGATCCCAACCACGGATACTCCTATTACAGCATTGCTAAAATCCAAATAGTGCGCGGCGAGGACAAAAAGGCGGAGGAAACGCTCAATACGCTCATCAAGATAAACGAGAACCACCCGCTGGTGTATTCGGAGCTTGCGACGCTCGCGGCAATGCACGGAAAAAATGAGCGCTGCGAGGAATACTACAAAAAGGCGCTGCTGTGCGGATATAAAGACCCTGATGAGCTTCAGAAGCGCATTTCCGCGATAATGAAATTCGGGGACAGCGAGGGCGTGAGCGGCGACGACCTGCCGCATGAATATTACCGCCGCATAGAGCCAAAGGAAAAGGAACAGGCGGAAGAAAAGGATCAGTAAAATGCTTGAAATGTCAAAGGACGATATGGAGTTCGGGGCGAGTGACAGGATCGTCGAGCCCGCATATAATAGCAGTGACGGCGAGGTTGAGCTTACCCTGCGCCCAAAGACCCTGGAGGAGTACATCGGGCAGGACAAGGTAAAGGAGAATATGTCGGTGTATATCGAGGCGGCGAAAAAGCGCGGCGAGCCCCTTGATCACGTTCTGCTTTACGGACCGCCCGGATTGGGCAAGACCACGCTTTCCTGCATTATTGCCAACGAGCTGGGGGTAAATATCCGCGTGACCTCGGGACCCGCGATAGAAAAGGCGGGCGACCTGGCGGCGCTGCTGACAAATTTGCAGCAGGGCGACGTGCTTTTCATAGACGAGATACACCGCCTCTCAAGACAGGTGGAGGAGGTGCTGTACCCCGCTATGGAGGACTATGTTCTCGACATAGTTATGGGGAACGGTCCCGCGGCGCGGTCGATAAGGATAGACCTGCCGAAATTCACGCTCATAGGAGCCACAACGCGCTCGGGGCAGCTTTCCGCGCCGCTTCGCGACCGCTTTGGCGTGGTGCAGCGGCTGGAGCTTTACTCGCCCGAGCAGCTCTGCGATATCGTGCAGCGCTCGGCGGTGATATTGGGCATACCCTGCATGAAGGACGGTGCTATGGAGCTCGCTAAGCGTTCGCGCGGCACTCCGCGCATAGCGAACAGGCTCTTAAAGCGGGTAAGGGACTTTGCGGAGGTGCTGGGGAACGGCAAGATAACGCGCTCCGTCGCAGACGACGCGCTCAACCGCCTGGAGGTGGACGCGCTGGGGCTGGACAGCCTGGACAGGCGCTTTCTGGAAATGATAATCAAGGGCTACAACGGCGGACCCGTGGGTCTGGGAACGCTCGCTTCAGCACTGAACGAGGAGGAGGTTACCCTCGAGGACGTGTGCGAGCCGTACCTTATGCAGCTCGGCTTTGTGGCGAGAACTCCGCGCGGACGCACCGCCACGGCGCTCGCCTATAAACACTTGGGCATACTGCGGGAGGGTCAGCAGGTGCTGGAGGAATACTGATCGGCAGCAATAATCTTACATCTAAAAAGGGGTTTTCTGAATGGGACAGATTTTCGGAACGGACGGCGCAAGGGGAGTCGCCATCACGGAGCTTACCTGCGAGAGAGCAATGGAAATAGGCAGGGCGGCGGCATATGTGCTGACCAAGGAGAGCGGCAAGGCTCACCCGCGCATACTTGTTGGAATGGACACACGGATATCCTCGGAGATACTGGAATACGCGCTGGCGGCGGGGCTTACCTCGGTGGGAGCGCAGGCAGAGCTGCTGGGGGTAGTTCCCACGCCGGCTGTGGCGTATCTCGTAAAGGAGTACGGCGCTGACGCGGGGGTTATGATATCGGCTTCGCACAATTCGGTGGAGTACAACGGCATAAAGCTGTTTTCGGGGGAGGGCTTCAAGCTCCCCGACAGCGTTGAGGAGGAAATTGAAAGCTACATACTGGAGCGCAAGGCGGAAATAACGCTTAAAAGCGGCGCGGATGTGGGAACGATCACCCATGCGGACGGCGCGGCGCAGGATTATATCGAACATATCAGAGACTGCGCGGGAGCCGATCTGTCGGGTCTGCGGCTGGGCTTTGACTGCGCTAACGGCAGCTCGGCGGTCACTGCGGGGGCGCTCTTTAAATCAATGAACGCGGACTGCTCCTTTATTGCGGATACCCCCGACGGGACGAATATCAACGATAAGTGCGGCTCAACCCATATAAGCAATATCAGCCGATATGTCCGTGAGAACGGGCTTGATGCGGGCTTTGCCTTTGATGGTGACGCGGACAGGTGTCTTGCGGTGGACGAAAACGGAAATATGGTGGACGGCGACAGGATAATCGCGGTGCTCGCCAATTACCTCAAGGAAAAGGGTCAGCTCAAAGGGAACGCGGCGGTAGTCACGGTCATGAGCAATCTTGGATTCCATGATTATATGAAAGCCCGCGGAATAACGACGGTCTGCGCTAAGGTCGGAGACAGGTACGTTCTGGAGGAAATGCAGAAAAACGGTTATAATATCGGCGGCGAGCAGTCGGGGCATATTATACTGTTGGATCACGCGACCACGGGCGACGGGCAGCTCACTGCGGCTATGCTGGCTAAGGTGATGAAAGAAACGGGCAGGAAACTCTCGGAGCTTGTAGCGGACATCGCAGACTACCCGCAGCTCCTGCTTAATGTCAAGATTACCGAGCGGTCGAAGGGAAAGTGGAACAAAACGCCATCTATCCTGGAGAAGATCGCTCTCGCGGAAAAGCAGCTCGAAGGCAGCGGCAGGGTTCTGGTGCGCGAGAGCGGCACCGAGCCGCTGGTGCGCGTTATGCTCGAGGGCCGCGACAGCGGGCTCGTGAATGCCCTTGCGCATGATATCGCGCATGAGGTGGAGCTGCAATTGACTGTGCATTAAGCGTATGCAGCAGGGGGAATATCCCCTCAAAGGGAAAGGCTGCCAATACAGGGGCTCTGAGGGGTTCACAGCTACTAAAACCAATGGAGTTAAAATGAGAATTTCTGACAAATGGCAGGACTACTGCTTGATCGATACCGCCGACGGAGAGCGGTTGGAGCGGTGGGGTGACGTCGTACTGATACGTCCCGACCCCCAGATAATATGGAAATGCAGCGGAGCCGCCGACGAATGGCGGAGCGCCCACGCAAAATATAACCGTTCATCGTCGGGCGGCGGCTCGTGGGACTACCGCCGCAAGCTGCCCGAGAGCTGGCAGATAAGGTATGGTGAGCTTGTGTTTATGGTGAAGCCTACGGGCTTCAAGCATACGGGTCTGTTCCCCGAGCAGGCGGTGAACTGGGACTACTGCTCGGAGCTTATCCGCGCGGCGGGTCGGCCGATAAATGTGCTTAATCTGTTTGCATACACGGGGGGAGCTACCCTGGCGTGCGCAAACGCGGGAGCGTCCGTGTGTCACTGTGACGCGGTCAAGGGTATGGTCGACTGGGCGCGCACAAACGCGAAGCTCTCGGGGCTTGCGGACAAGCCCATACGGTGGATAGTTGACGACGCGATGAAGTTTATCGGGCGCGAGATACGCCGAGGAACACGTTATGACGGGATAATACTTGACCCGCCGAGCTACGGCAGGGGTACCAACGGCGAGATGTGGAAGCTGGAGGACAGCATTTACGAGTTGATGATGTCAGTGACGGAGCTGCTGTCGGACAAGCCGCTTTTCGTGCTGCTGAACAGCTATACGACGGGGCTTTCCGCTTCGGTTATGAGTTATCTTATGGAGATGACGGTAGGACAGCGGTTCGGAATCGAGGTGCTGTCCGAGGAGATAGGTATCCCGGTCAAGCAGACGGGAATGCCATTGCCTTGCGGCAGTACGGCGATAGCGCGGTTTGAGTAGCTGTTAATTGTCGCAGCAAAGCAACGCTGAAAAAGAGCGACAAAAAGCTCACGCAGAAAAGCAACGCTGAGCAAAGAGCAACACGAAGTCCGCGCAGCAAAATTTTTCGCAAGCCGCTGTGAAAGCGTAGTGTAGCGTAGCGAAACGGAGCTTTTACAGCG
>CAMWLH010000032.1 GCA_947175045.1 uncultured Clostridia bacterium
GTAATTTGAGCCATATCCGTGCGGGGGAGGGGGATTTGTGAAAAGTTTATGAAATAACGCTTGACTTCCGGGCATACCGAATGCAGCTCATTTATAACAACTATCGGTTGAATTTATTCATCGATTTGCAACCAACTATATATTGAACAATGCGAATTATTGTATTATAATTAGGGGGAAAGGAGAGATATTATGGCAAAAATCATTATTGATAAACAAATCGCCGATCTGCGAAGAAAAAAAGGTATCACTCAAGAGCAGCTTGCCGTCGCTATGAATGTATCAAGCCAAGCTGTGTCCAAGTGGGAATCCGGAGTTTAACATATTTAAGGATACCATGCTGAACCCGCATTATAACAGCATTGTATAATAGCAAAAAAGACCACGGCGATGTGCATGGTCTTTTCATACTGTAAAAAATGTTAACCCATTATAGATTCAGCGCCCACCACATATCTGCCGGAAACCACATCCATTTCACAGTTGAACCTTGTTGCAATACTTACAAAATCCTTGAAGTCGTCGATTGCCGCAAGTCTGATTTTAAGCTCTGTTGTTTGTATTCATTCTTATCATGTCGGAAATTTCCGACATTGTCGGCATTACCTTAAGCGCACCTTTCCGTTCTGTTACAATGCCTGCTGCCGCGTTAGCGAACACAAGCATTTCTTTAAGCTCCGAATCCGAAAAATCCCGCATTCCGTATTCCAGAATTCGTCCAAGAATCGCCCCACAAAATGTATCGCCCGCTCCGGTGGTTTCAATGGTATTGGCGGGAGTTATCGGCGCTGACGCGTATCCGCTTTGTGAATACGCCCTGCTGCCGTCTTTTCCGAGCGACAGAAGCAGGAGTGATATGTTCGTATACTTTTCCCGAATCATTTTTACCGCCGCGTCAAAATCGTTCTCACCTGTCAGCCACCGTATCTCATTATCGGATATTTTTAATATGTCGCAGTGAGATAAGCCGTATTCGATTTTCTCACGAGCTGTTTCAAGGTTATCCCAGAGATTTTCACGGAGATTAGGATCAAACGAGATCAGCGCTCCGGAGCTTTCCGCGGCGGCAACAGCCTTTTTAGTCGCCGCTTCGCAAATCTCGTTTGTCATCGAAAGCGAGCCATAGTGAAATATCCTGCTCTCGGCAATGATTTTTTCATTTATATCCGATTCATTCAACATCATATCCGCACCCGGGTTTCTGTAAAACGAGAACTCGCGGTCACCGCCCTCAAGCGTATGTACGAAAGCCAGTGTGGTGTTGACAAATCTGTCGGTCACAAGTCCCTCGGTATTGATACCGATATCCTCGACCGTTTCGCGAAGCTGCCGCCCGAAAATATCATCGCCGATCTTTCCGATAAACGCAGTCTTGTAACCCTGCCTGCACAGCATTGAAAGCACATTGCACGGCGCACCGCCGGGGTTTGCTTCCATAATGGGATTTCCCTGCGGACTAAGTCCGTTTTCGGTAAAATCTATGAGCAGCTCACCCAGCGCACATACATCGAACTTTGACATTGCTCCTCACCTCCAAATTTTTTGTGTTTATCCAATCTTCTGTTTTATTAAATGAATTTCAATCGGACAGTAATCTCCCCACGTCTTTGGCAGAAGTATACCGCCGTTCATTAGTGCCGCGCCGGTATAGACCTCTGTGCTTCCGACTATTCCGTATTTACACTCGGGGTCAAGCACCGCCTTTATTGCAATGCGCTTCATATTCGGCTCTGTGCGGAAAATCATGCCGTGGATAAGCACCTCCGACATATCCTCCGAGGCATATTCCCAAAGTGCGATACTCTCCGTTGTCGGATCGCTCAGCCGATAATATCTTCCGCCGTGAATAAGCGGAGCGTATTTCTTAAAGCGTTTTATCTGCTCCGAAACGGCGCTTTTTTCTTCGTCGGAAAGCGTTCCGAGATCAAGCTCGTATCCGAAGCTGCCCGACATTGCGGTAACGGCTCTTGTTTCAATGGGAGTTATTCTGCCCGTCTGGTGATTTGGCACGACCGAAACGTGCGAGCCTATCGTTGAAATCGGATAAATGAACGATGTTCCGTATTGTATCTTCGCGCGTTCAAAAGCGTCGGTGTCGTCACTGCACCATATCTGCGGGCAGTAGTAAAGCATTCCCGCGTCAAAGCGTCCGCCTCCGCCGCTGCACCCCTCAAACAGCACGTTGGGGAAATCAGTATTCAGCCGATTGAGCAGCTCATACAGTCCGAGAATATATCTGTGCGGAAGCTCGTCCTGTCTTTCCGCCGAAAGCTCTCCCGAATACCAGTCACATATGCTTCTGTTGGCGTCCCATTTTATATATGAGATATCGGCGCTTTTTAAGACCGCGGCAATAGAATCGTACAGATAATCGCGGACGTCCTTTCTTGACATATCCAGCACAAGCTGATAGCGCCCGCGCGTCGGCTTGCGGTCGGGTATTTTTATCGCCCAGTCGGGGTGGATGCGGTAAAGCACGCTGTCTTCGGAGACCATTTCCGGTTCAAACCACAGTCCGAATTTCATTCCCAGAGCCTTGACCTTTTCGACAAGTGTCCCCAGACCTCCCGGCAGCTTTTTCTCATTTACAAACCAATCTCCCAGCCCCGAGCAATCGCTGTCGCGCTTGCCGAACCAACCGTCGTCAAGAACGAGCATATCCACTCCGAGCGCCGCCGCGTTTTCCGCTATCCGCAGAATTTTATCCGTGTCAAAACCAAAATAAGTAGCTTCCCAATTGTTTATCAGCACGGGTCGCTCGGCAAGTTTATATTTTCCGCGGCATATGTTTTCTCTTATTACCTTGTGGAAATTATGGGAGAGCTTGGAAAAACCGCTGCCACTGTAAGTCATGACCGCTTCGGGAGTATGGAAGCTCTCACCGCCGTTCAGCTTCCACCCAAAAAGATGAGGGTTTATTCCCATAACCGCTCTGGTCTGGTTCAGCTGATCAAGCTCTATCTGCGTCTGAAAGCTCCCGCTGTATACAAAAAATGCGCCATAGCACTCGCCGTGATGCTCACCGCAATCGAGGGAGCATATGATAAACGACGGGTTCTGCTGATGACTTGACATGCCGCGGACATTGGAGCTTTCCTGTATCCCGTGAATAAGCGGAGCGCGTTCGGGAAGCCGTTCCTTGGTATGCCTGCCTTGAAAGTGTATCCATTCCCAGTTGCCGTATGGCAGATCAAGACAAAGACTTGATGCTTTTTTCAGAAAAATCGGGTCGCCGCCGTTATTGCGTATCTCGGCGCTTCTTGTGATTATGTCTGGCTCCTCAAGAACTCCGTAACGGAGTATTACTTCCGTATCAGTTGCGGTATCGCAAAGCGTTATTTCGAGCGTCTGCGCCTTTGTTTTTTCCGCGTAAACAGCGGGAAGCCCCGGAATAGAGTACTTCCCGTCCTTTACACGATACCCCTTGTATCGCAAATCGAGCGCCGTGCTGCCGTCCGCGTGAGTTACCTCGACAGCGGGAACACGAAAATCTCCCACACCGCCGCATGAGTATTCCAGCGGCATTGTATCGAGAGAATAGGTGCGGTCGTTATCCGCCTCGTAGATAGCTCCCGAAAAACCCACGTCGGGATATTCAAGCAGATATTCCATATCGCACCCTGTTTTCCTGCCGTACCAAAGGTGCTTCAGTACCCCGAACCTGTCAGCCTTGAGCTGATATTCGGTATTTCGCGTCGTAATACTGAAATAACGCTCCTTTTCGTTGACGTTTATACCCATGAAATATGCTCCTTATCCGATAGTAAAGCTGTAATCCGTCAGATCTGCGTTCAGCGTCAGCTCGCTTTCTCCGCAGCTCCTTGTAATTGATATCCTGTCGCCGTCGGCAGTTACGGAAATGCTTCCGTCAAGTCCGAAAGCGGCGTGAGAGTTCCTGAGCTCCATAAGCTCCTTGAGCCTGCGCACGACCTCTCTGTCCTGCTCCTTGTCGATATCCTCCGCCGAGTAATAATGACGGTTGATATCGCGTCCGTTTTTGGTGCGCTCCATAAGCTCAATATCGTTCTCTCCCGCCAGCAGCCCGACATAGTAGACCTGAGGTATACCGGGTGCGAAAAACTGTATCGCTCTCGCAAGCAGATATGCTTTATCGTTATTCCCGAGAGCCGAATAGTAGGTCGTATTGACCTGATAGATATCGAGATTGTTATACGCCTCCGAGCTGTAAATTTTTTTAACGTTTGCTCCACGGCTGTACATCTGCTCCTTGACAGTTTCTATCTCGTCGTCGGGAATAAGGTCCTTTACGTCGACAATTCCTATGCCGTCGTGCGTATCAAGGGTAGTAAACTGCTTCATCGGGCACATTTCGAGCCATTTTTTGAGATATTTCCCGGTGTGATTGAACAGCGCGTGAAGCGTGATCACGGGGAGCGCGAAGTCGTATATCCAGAACCCCTTTTCGGCTATCTTCATCGGTATAGTGTAATGCTCGTGAATTTCCGGAAGTATCTCGCAGCCGCGCTCCGATACCGTTTTTTCGATATCGTAAAGCAGCTCCCACGTTTCGGGTTCAACAAAGAAGCAGCTTGTGTCCGCCTTTTTTACCGCATACGCGAACGCGTCAAGTCGTATCACCGCCGCGCCGTGACCGCACATACTCTCCAACGTTTCATTGATAAAGCGCTTTGTAATATCCTTTGATACGTCGAGATCGATCTGCTCCTCGCAGAACGTACACCATATTTTCTCGGTGCTGCCGTCCGCAAACTCGGCTTCAACATACGGCGCACGGGGTTTTCTTTTGTAGATGAGATCGGTCTGCTCTTTTGTCGGCTCGCCGTTTTCCCAGAAATCCTTGTAACGGATAAACATATCCTTATATGGGGACGCGTCCTTGTTTTTCAGAAAATCGCGGTAAAATTCCGACTGCGCGGAAATGTGATTTACCATGAAATCGAACATCAGGTAGTAATCGCCGCCGAGCCGCTCAATATCCTCAAAGCTGCCGAAGTTTTCGTCCACCGTATCATATCTTATCGGCGCAAAGCCCCTGTCGGCGGAGGATGGATAAAACGGGAGGATATGTATTCCGCCGACGGCTTTTTTGTAATGCCTGTTTATTATTTTATGCAGCTCGCCAAGGTTTCTGCCCATGCTGTCGGCATAGGTTATCAGCATTATTTTGTTGCATAATTTCATAACGTATTATCCTTTCACCGCACCGTTTGCAATACCGCCGATGATCTGCTTCTGGCAGAATATGTAGAAGATAAGAATGGGGATAAGCGCCAGCAGATACGAGGCGAACGCAAGATTGTAATTTGTTCCGAACTGCGTCTGGAAATTAAGCTGCGCGAGCGGAAGCGTCGTATTTTCAGAGCCTGACATTATAACAAGCGGGGTCATAACGTCATTCCATGTACCGAGGGCTGTCAGCACCGCTACGGTCGCGTGCATGGGCTTCATCATTGGGAAGATTATCGTCCAGTAGGTCCTCCATGCCGAAGCGCCGTCAATATCCGCGGCTTCTTCCATTGCGAGCGGTATATTTTTCAGATAGCCTGAATACAGCATAATGTTCATAGGCATATAGAATACCACATAAAGAATAATCACACCGAGCATATTGTCTATGCCGAGTATGGCGGTCTGCTTAACGAGCGGCATCATCAATATCGCGAACGGTACGAACATTCCGCTTACGATATAAAAGTAAATGAACTTAAAGCTCTTGTGGCGCGTCATTGCTCTGCCTATCGCGTAGCCCGCCATAGAGTGAATTATAACCGCCAGAATTATAGTCGCTCCGGTAATGATAACGCTGTTAAGCAGCGACGATCCGAAGTTAGTTACGCGCATTGCCTCGGCAAAATTGTCCAGGCTGAAGGTCTTGGGAAAGCTCAGCGCTCCCGCAGCGTCGTTGGTCATCTCGGCGGGCGATTTCAGAGCAATAATTACAGTCATGTACAACGGGAATATGACCGTAAGACAACCGATAAACAGCGCTATCGTCAAGGGAATGTTTACATGATTGTCCTTCTTTATCTTCGCGGGCTTTTTGATTTTGGCGTTGTCTGTTACACTCATAACTGTTCCTCCTTCTTGCTTGTCATTCTCATCTGAATTACGGAGATAGTAACGATAACCACAAAGAACAATACCGCGTTGGCACTCTGGAAGCCAAATTGTCCGCCGTCCATTCCGTTGCGGTAAATAAGGTAGGAAATGGATTCGGTGCTCTGCGCGGGTCCGCCCTTTGTCAGGGACATGATCTGATCGAATACCATAAGCATATTCTTTGTACTGAGGACGAGATTTATCGATAGGAACGGCACTAACATAGGCAGTGTGAGCTTGATGAACGTCTGCCACTTATTTGCGCCGTCGATGCTGCTCGCCTCGTAGATATCCGCGGGGATAGTTTGCAAGCCCGAAATATAGATGATCGTGTTCATTGCGACGGACTGCCAGACACCGACTATCAGCACGCCTACCCACGCCCAGTCCTCGCTTGCGAGTATGCTGTTCTTCAGAAATCCGATATTGAGCGCGCTGCCCAGAGCGGGGATAATATAGGTAAACAGAAAGCTGAAAATATAACCCACAACAAGTCCGCCGAGAACGTTCGGAACAAAATACATTCCGCGCAGAAAGCTTTTGGCTTTGATCTTGCTGTTCAGACCCATGGCAAGCAGCAAAGATATAAGATTTACCAGCACCGTTCCCGCGATAGCGTATTTGAACGTAAACAGGTAGGACTGTCCTACTCTCGCGTCTTGAAAAAGATCTATGTAATTCCGCAGTCCCACGAACTCATAGCTGCCGTATCCGCGGTAATTTGTGAAGCTGTAAAACGCTCCCGTGATAAGAGGTATCGTGTTGAACGCCACAAAGAGTATTAGCGCCGGCAATATCATTACTATATATGTTTTCATTCGCGAAGAAAGCTTGTGTTTCATGACTTTTCCTCCTCATATTTTCTGACCTTTTCAATAAGGTCGCGGTTATAGCGCTTCCATTCGTTGTCAAAGCGTGTCAGGAACGTTTCGCGGGCGTTTTCGCTGTTGTCCATAAGATACGTCTGGATCATCGCGTCAACGCTCATTTCGCTCGGATAGTGGTGATCGTGGAAGTCGGACATTCTGTCGTTTTCGATGTAATCCTTCATTCCGTCAAGCATTGAGGGCAGCGTAAAATCACCGTTTTTGCAGGGCACGGCGTTCTGATCGTCAAGATATATCTGAATGGTTTTGTCCTCGTACAGAAATCTTAGCACCTCATATGCCGCTTCCTTGTTCTTGCAGCCCTTCATTATCGAAAACTGAAGGTCGACGCCTGAATTAAGAACGTTATCGCTTTCGTTTTCATTGGCGGGAAACGGGAACGAATCTATGTTTATTTCGGGATTTGTCTGTATTATTTGCGGTACGGCATAGCTGCCTATCGGATACATTGCCGATTCGCCCCTCGCGAAAGCGGTGCAGGCGTCGTTGTAACTGTAAGCATATGGATTAGGCTCGGCATATTCGAGCAGAGCCTTTATTTTTTCCGCCACCTCGGAATACTCCTCCAAGAATGTTGTGTTTCCCGCATTGACTTGAGCGCAGGTATCGGCGGGCGACAAGCCTACCGCCAGAGCGTTCCACGGGGCAAGACACGTCCATGTGTCCTTATACCCGAAATAAAGAGGATATATGTCCGTTTCCTCTTGTATCGTCTCACACAGCCCGGTAAACTCGCTCCATGTGTACGGAATCTCCCAGCCGTATCTGTCGAAAATGTCCTTGTTGTACAGAATTCCCGCACAGTTGGCAACATAAGGAAGCGCGTAAACTCCGTCCTGCGGAATAAATTCAAGGTCTTTTTCGATCTGCATATATGAGGATTTGATCTCGGGCAGAAGCTCAAAATCCGATATATCCTCAAACAATCCCGCGTCAAGGAAGTTTGAGTAGTTTATATCGCCGCCGATACCGACAATATCGGGGTAATCCTCCTTAATAAGCCGTGTTTTGAGCACCGTCATCGCTTCGTTCGGCGATTCGATAGTCAGATGAATATCATCATGAGTTTCGTTGAAGCGTTGTTCTATCTTCTCAAACGCCGCGACAGCCTCGGGCTTGTATTGCAGCATACGGATCTCGATCTTTCCCTCGCTGTCCGCACTCCCCGAACACCCCGACAACAGCATAACGGGCAGAGAGAACGCCGCAAGCGCTGCCGATAGAAAAACTCGCTTTTTCATATATTCTGCCTCCTCATAATATTGGATTAGATTTTGTGTTTTTATTATAACATATCTTAATGCTACTGTAAATAGCCGATTTCCACTTATTTTATACCAAAATGATACATATAACTTTATAACTGAAAATTACATTGCATTTTGGTATGTTTTGTGCTATAATGTAATTGTTGACAACTGTCGTCAGCAGTGTATACATATTTTAAGGAGTTGACATAAATGCAAGATCTGATTTTTTCGATTTTCCCAACGGAAAATTTTGTCGATCTCGGGTTGTTTCAGTTCGGAAGAGAACGCTGTTCGCCGTCGCATTCGTTCGGACCCGCAAAAAGAAATCACTTTCTTTTTCATTATGTAATTTCGGGTATGGGTGTGCTTATGGCCGATGACAGCAAAGGCGTGACCAGAACCTACCGTGTAAAAAGCAGAGACGGATTTCTTATTATGCCAAATCAGACCACGACCTATATTGCCGATAATGATATGCCATGGGAATACTGCTGGATCGAGTTTGACGGACTCAGAGCCAAAGGCATACTCGAATCGGCGGGACTGGGTACGGACTCTCCGATATACCACGCTCGTCATAACGATCTGCGTGAGGATATGGTCAGGGAGATGCTCTATATATCGGAAAACTCCTCACTGCCTCCTATTCATCTTATCGGACATTTATATCTTTTTTTAGACTATCTTATGCGTTCTTCGGCATCAAAAATACTTCAAAGCGGAAGTAAGCTGCGTGATTTTTACATTCATGAGGCATTGGAATATATCGAGCATAATTTCCAGAACGATATTACGGTCGAGGACATAGCCGCCGTCTGCGGATTAAACCGCAGCTATTTTGGGAAAATATTCAAGGAAGCCATAGGAAAAACTCCACAGGAATTCCTGCTGTCATATCGAATGTCCAAAGCCGCCGAGCTTATGAAGCTAACGAAATTGTCCATCGGCGATATCGGCGCGGCTGTCGGATACGCCAGTCCTTTGCATTTTTCAAGAGCCTTTAAAAATACTTACGGAGTTTCTCCCAGGGAATGGAGAAACAGGAATAAGATAAAGCTTTAAATTTTTTCGAGTACATCAGCTTTAAACTTTTATGACGGAACTTAAAGAAGAAGCGGTGAACATTCTCGTTCACCGCCTCGGTTTATAGTTTCCTTGCAATTGACCGCGCCTCATCAAGCTTTGCCGAAGATTTCGCCTGACTGACGACAGCAGTTATGATACCCATATCCTTTGCGCCCATATGCCCTATTATTGCGTCCTTGTAAGTCTGAATAGCCGAGGTGAAACCTCCGCCGCCCGCCGTTAAAAGCAATGCGGCTTTTTTCAGCTTTGGCAGACGTTCAAAAGCATAGCAGCGTTCTATAAAGCAATGGGTCTGTCCGGTCGAAGAATAATAGTAGATCGGCGAAGCGATTATCAGCGCCTCGCATTCCCGCATAAGCGGAAAAATATCGCGCATATCATCGTCTTGAACGCAATTGCCGTTCAGAGTTTTTCTGCACGCGTCGCAATTCCTGCAGCCACGTATGTCCATACTTCCTATCTGTTTTATTGATACGTTATGCCTCGCTTTCCTTGCTTCGTCGGCAAACGCTTCTACAAGTGTCGCGGTGTTTCCGTTTCGCCGCGGACTTCCGTTGATTACTAAAACGTTCACGGCATTATCCTCCGATCAATTCAAATTTTCGCTGAAGAATTTTTCGAGCTTATCAAACGGAATAATATCCGTCCTGTCGTAGAGATCGGTATGAACTGCATTGGGGATTATCATAAGCTCTTTATTTTCTGGAACGGGATTGCCGTTCATCATAGCGGTAAACGCGTCTTTGCCGAAATAGCACGAGTGCGCTTTTTCACCGTGGATTATCAGCACCGCGCCGCGTATTTCGTTAGTATAACGCATCAGCGGCATGTTCATAAACGACATACACCCCGTTTTATTCCAGCCGCCGTTGGAGTTGAGGGAACGTGAGTGATAGCCGCGTTTGGTCTTGTAATAATCGTAGTAATCCTTGACGAAGGACGGCGCGTCCTCGGGCAATGGATCAACCACACCGCCGCCAAGCTCATAAGCTCCGCTTTTGTATTCTGCGGTGCGCTGAGCGTTGAGGGCTTTACGTTTTTCATAGCGCGCCTGTTCGCTGTTTTCCGCGTCGAAATAGCCGTTGGAGTTGACGCGGCTCATATCGTACATAGTGGACGCAACGGTTGCTTTGATACGCGTATCAAGTGCCGCCGCGTTAAGTGCCAGACCGCCCCAGCCGCATATGCCGATAATGCCTATTTTTTCGAGGTCAACGTTCTCTTGTACGGAAAGGAAATCCACAGCCGCCTGAAAATCCTCCGTGTTGATGTCGGGAGAAGCCATATAACGAGGCTCGCCGCCGCTCTCTCCGGTAAACGACGGATCGAACGCAATAGTCAGGAAGCCTCGCTCCGCCATTGTCTGCGCGTACAATCCCGCAGACTGCTCCTTTACAGCGCCGAACGGACCGCAGACCGCGATTGCTGCCAGCTTGCCCTCCGCATTTTTAGGCGTGTACATATTCGCCGCAAGCGTAATGCCGTAACGATTGTGAAATGTCACTTTTCTGTGATCTACCTTGTCGCTTTTCGGGAAAGTCTTGTCCCGCTCATTTGTCAAATTAAATTTTGCATTTTCCATAATAAAACCCGCCTTTCTTACAGCTCCGACTTCTCGATTTTGTATATAAGATAATCGAGACAGTCAATTCTCTTTTGGTTGATGTGAACCTCGTCAAGCAATTTTTTCCTGTGGTCACCGAGATCTTTTAAAACGGATCGTGTTTTTCCGTTGAGTATCAGCCGGGCATACTCTTCCGCAAACGCGCTGTCGAAGCCCGCGTCAATAAGGTTTTGAAAAACAATGCCGTATCTGTCCGAAAAATCAGCCATCTCACTGCCTCCCTTAGGTTCTGTATTTATTATAAGCCATTCAGCGGCGCTATGTCAAATATCTATTTTATATATCATATTATTCTTGACAGGAATAATTAAAAAGAGTATAATAGATGTAAGGAGGCTGATAAAAATGGAAATACGGGTTCTGAGATATTTTCTCGAGATCGCGCGGGAGGGGAATATGACGAGAGCTGCCGAAGCCCTGCACATATCTCAGCCGTCGCTCTCAAAGGAAATGAAGTCATTGGAGGAGGAGCTTGGACAAAAGCTTTTTCACCGAAACCGCAGCGGATTAAAGCTGACCGACGCGGGAATGCTGTTAAGGCAGCGCACCGAGGACATACTTGAAATGGTGGATAAAACAGCCGCCGAATTCGGTTCTCTGGGCGAGATAAACGGCGGCGATATTTATATAGGCTGTGCGGAATCGGAGCAGATCTGTCATCTCGCGCGGGTGATCGGAGCGTTCAGAGAAAAATATCCCCTGATACGTTATCATCTTTCAAGCGGAAATACGGAACAGGTCGCCGAAAAGCTGGACAAGGGGCTGCTTGACTTCGCTTTTATCGTCGAGCAGCCCGACTTGTTCAAATACAATTACATCGAAGTCCCGGGGGCAGACATATGGGGCGTAATTATGCGGCGCGACAGCCCGCTTGCCCGTAAAAGGTCTGTTTGTCCCGACGATCTGTACGGACTGCCGCTTATCTGCTCGGAGCAGGCTATGCGGGTGGATATTCCGCGTTGGTGCGGCGAAAAGGCGGATATGCTGAACTTTTCGGGAACGGTCAATCTCTGTTACAACGGCTCGGTATTTGTTAAAGAGGGGCTCGGTTATATTCTTACGTTTGACGGGCTAATTGATACAAGCGAGAGCAGCGGATTATGTTTTCGTCCGCTGAAACCACTGTCTCTTATAACCATCTGCCGCTGCCGACGACTCCTTACGTGTAGATCTCGGTGGTCGCCGTATCA
>CAMWLH010000033.1 GCA_947175045.1 uncultured Clostridia bacterium
AGGATAGCGACGAACAACAGCCGTATGGAGGACGAGTACGCGATAGCGCTGGCGGACATTCTGCGGCTGTACGGGCACGAAGCGGCGGAGATCGGCGGGGCGATACTGTCGTCGGTGGTTCCTCCCGTGACCTCACAGCTAAAGGGAGCTGTGGAAAAGGTGTGCGGCTGCCGCGTGATGACGGTAGGTCCGGGGATAAAGACGGGGCTAAACATCAAGATAGACGAGCCCGCCTCGCTGGGCGCAGACCTTGCGGCTGTCGCCGTGGGAGCAAAGGAACACTACCCCCTGCCCGCAATAGTTATCGATATGGGAACGGCTACGAAAATACTCGCGGTAGATAAAACAGGCGCTTTTATCGGCGGTATAATCGCCCCGGGGGTAAAAATATCCAACGAAGCCTTAGCCGCGCAGACCGCCAGTCTGCCGCTTATCAGCATATCCACAGCGCCCATAAAAACCGTCATCGGAACAAACACAGTGGACTGTATGCGGTCGGGACTGCTGTACGGCGCGGCGTTTATGGTTGACGGAATGATAGAGCATTTCGAGCGGGAGATTGGAGAAAAGTGCACCGTTATAGCTACGGGCGGCTTCTCTTCAATAATTAAGCCGCTGTGCAAAAAAGAGTTTATTCTCGACACAAGCCTGATAATGAAAGGTTTATTGGAAATATATAAGAAGAACGCTTAAAAAGGGGCAGCTAAGGCGGTGAAAACATAGAGCCGCGAACCGCCCGCGCATGAATTTTTCGCAAGCCGCCGAGCCGTCAATACGCAGCGAAGCGAAGTGTTGACGGCTCGGCGGGCTAACGTCATCAACGCAAAGCGTTGATGACGTGGTGCGAAAAATTCTTTTAAATCGTTCAATTATCGTCAACCTATATAAACCAATCCTCGTCAACATAACCTAAAATCATTATAGCCTAGGTCAACATTTTTTAGGGGTCTGCGGTTTATAACCGTAAATATATACCCGCGGTACATCGGTAAAGAGCCGAGTGCCAGCAAAGGAGTTTCTCTATGGAGAACACACAGAAAACACAGGCTGCGCGTTGGAACGCGCAAAAAACTCAAACGGTCGTAGGTCTCGGACTGCTTACGGCGATCGTGATAGTGCTTCAGGCACTTGCGGTGGGAATCAGGTTCGGAGTATTCAACATCACGCTTGTGCTTGTGCCGATAATAGTCGGAGCGGCGTTATACGGCTGGAAAGCGGGAGCGTGGCTGGGATTTGTTTTCGGAGTTGTGGTATTGTTCACAGACGCGGGAGCGTTTCTGGCGATAAACATTCCCGGAACTATAATTACCTGTATTCTTAAAGGCACACTGGCGGGTCTTTGCGTAGGGCTGGTTTATTCGGCAATAGCAAAGAAAAACAGAACCGCCGCGGTTATCACTTCGGCATTCACAGCGCCCATTGTGAACACGGGAGTGTTCCTGCTTGGCTGCTCCGTATTCTTTCTTGACACGCTTAAGGAATGGGGCGCGGGAGCGGGCTTTGACAACGTGTGGGTGTACATGGTGACCGCCTTTGTGGGTCTTAACTTCGTTGTGGAGCTTGCAATAAACCTTGTATTAAGCTCGGCTATTGTCATGATAGTAAATCTGGCAAAGGGAAAGATCCAAAAAAAGAAGGACAACGGCAAACCCAATATTGACATCTGAATATGACAAAAATCCCCGCGTTCTCACAGGAGCGCGGGGATCTCATTAAAAGTGTTTATACATAACGGATACTGAGTCTTTGGCAAAGCCGTTTGCTTCATAATAATTCGACAGAACGGAGCCGACCTGTTCCTTTGCATTATCAGCGCTCCACGCTTCATTCCACGGCGGCTCGGAATAGGCGAGAGCCATCGCCTTTGCAAGCCCCTCAATATCTGCGTTTTCTGCCATTCGTACAATCATTATGTCTACTTAACCGCCCGCGGTCTCATAAATCCCGTCCATATTCCTGCGGATATACCCGAACATTTCAAGGTCGGTAAGCGCCGCCGCAACGTCCATATGGCTCATGCCGCTGCGCTCTATGACCTCGTCGATATTAAGCGGATTTTCCGCGATAAGACGCAGCACCGCCGCCTCGTTGGGGTCAAGGGATTCAAAAACGCTCTCGTCTATTCCCCTTTTCGGCTCGGGAGCCTCCGCGGGCTGCTCCTTTTCGGCGGACTTCTTCTTTTTTGGAGGCTCTCCCTCATCGAGCATTCTCATTCCGTTGTTCACGCCGTCCAGAACGCTCCGCCAGCTCTCGCTGTGAAGATAGCCGTAGATATACTCGTTGACAATATCTATATAGCTGAACACGGGGATCGCTCCGTCACGCAGCAGCGGCATTACTCCCGCAAAACGCGGATCGGAAATATCATGGGGCGGTATGCAGAACAGATCGCGCCCCTGCTCAATGGTGTGCTCCGCGGTAAGCAGACAACCGCTCCGCGCGGACGCTTCAACGATCAGCGTGCCCGAGGCAAGCCCCGATATGATACGGTTTCTGTGCTGAAAATAGGCTGCATATGTTGTGGAATGCGGCAGCAGCTCGCTTACCAGCGCTCCGCCGCTCGCGAGTATATCCCGTTTGAGCTGCGCACTGTCCGCGGGGTAATTCACCAGCATTCCGCAGGCAAGCACTCCCACAGTCCGCCCTCCCGCGTCCACGCAGGCGCGATGAGCCACAGAATCCAGCCCCACAGCCAACCCGCTGACAATTGTCGTTCCGATCTTAGCCAGCTCTCCGCATATCGAGCGGCAAACGTTGGCGCTGTACTCGCAGCCGTTGCGCGTTCCCACCACGGCTATCGACATTTCGTCGTCCAGACCCTCCAGGCTTCCCCTTGCGAAAAGCACTATCGGCGGATTCGGTATCGCTTTAAGGCGCAGAGGGTATTCCTCGTCGTCAAGCGTGATTATACGGATATCATTTTCGGAGCATATGCCGAGTATCTTGTTCACGTCCCGCGAGCGTATCTCCCTAGCCTGTTTGCGCTCACGCTCGCTTAAAAATTTGCAGCCGCCGTCGCGGATAAGTCTTGCGGCTTCGGCAGCGTCCCCGCCGCATATCTCAAGCACCTTTGTAGTCTTCGGATTATATGGCTGCATAACGAGCAGCAGCCACAGCCATACCTCAACGCTGCTCATATGTATACTCCTTTTTTAATTAAGGTCGACCTAAGCTATAATGCCTTTAAGCAATGTTGACAAGAAGTAAATGATTTGAAAAGAATTTCAAAATTCCCGCTAATCACGCTCCACTCCGCTTTGCTCCGTTACACGTGCTTAGCGGGAACCGCGCAGCATTTGCCCTTCGGCAAATGCGCGTCTTTTTGAAATTCCATGCGTGGGCGCTATGCCGCACTATGCTTTTTGAAATCCCATGCGTGGGCGTTATGCCGCATTATGTCTTTTTGAGATTTTATGCGGTAAATTTCTGTCACATTAAATTTTAAGCACCATGCTCGAATACCCCTGCAAGGTCAGCCCGCCGAGCTCCACGGTCTCCCCCGTAAGAAGATTCACCGCGCTGCCGCCCATATTAAGGTTAAACGTAAAGGGAGCTCCGTCGCAGTTAATCACCGTCACAAGAGTTTCACCCTCCGCCGAGCGCGAGAACGCGTACTGTCTATTAGTAAGCTGAACCTGCTTATAATCTCCCTGCGAAGCCGCGGGGTTATTCTTCTGAATTTCCGCCAGAGCCCTGATATGTTCCGTCATATCCTTAAGACCGCCCGCTCTCATCTTTTCCGATTCAAATTCGGGTCTGAGAGCGTCGTCACCGCCGCCGCGCTTGTCACCCTCGATACCGAACTCGCTGCCGTAGTAAACCGACGGTATGCCCGGCATCATGAACATCAGCGTGTAGATAAGCGGCAGGTGCTCCTTAGTTTTCAAAATAGAAGCTACGCGCGTTACGTCGTGATTATCAACAAACGTGTAGAGATGCTTTCCGCGGTACAGACACCAGTTTTCGCTGCCGAACTGCCTGTTGATCGAATGGGCTATCTCGAACATATTCATATCGTTAAAGCTGGAGAACAAGCCCTTGTAGCACTCATAATTAGTCACGCTGTCCAGCATCTGGTCGTTCATCCACTTGTTGTAATCGCCGTGAAGTGTTTCGCCCAGCAGGAAGAAATCGTCCGCCAGCCACTTGCAGTGTCCGCGCAGCTCCCGCAGGAAATTCTCCTCCAGGCAGTAAGCAACGTCCAGCCTTAAGCCGTCAATGCCGAACTCATTTTTCCAGCCCGTAATGCAGTCCTTTATGTACTGCTTTACCTCGGGATTGTAAAGATTGAGCTTGACCAGCTCATAGTGACCCTCCCAGCCCTCATAATAGAACCCGTCGTTGTAGCCCGAGTTGCCCTCGCGCACATGGAACCAGTCCTTTTTGGAGCTCCCAAGCTTATGCTCGCGCACGTCCTTAAACGCGCCGAAATCTCTTCCGACATGGTTGAATACTCCGTCCAGCACTACCCTTATTCCGTTTTCATGCAGAGCGTCGCACACCTTTTTAAAATCATCGTTGGTGCCCAGCCTGCGGTCGATCTTGGTGTAATCGATGGTATCATACCCGTGCGCCACCGACTCAAATACGGGTCCAAAATAAACGGCGTTGCAGCCCAGCTCCTTAATATGAGGTATATCCTCAATAAGCCTCAATATCACATGAGAGGGCTCCGACTGCTGATCGTTCTGCCTTGCGCACCCAAAATACCCGATAGGATAAATGTGATAAAACACCGCGTTCTCAAACCAATTCATACTTCTCGTCTCCTTAATTGATAAAATTTTTCGCGACCCGCCCATAAAAACTCCGCGAAGTTTTGCGCAAAATGTCACAAAATACCGCAGACAGCAACATGATCGTTGCGCAAAACTTTGCTCCGTTTTCGCGGGCTCCCGCAGAAAATTTTCCTGCGTGGTTGAAGCGTTGCCCTTTGCGAACGTTGCTTCTCTGCGTGGGCGAAGCGCTGCTCGCTGCGAGCCTTGCCTTATTGCTTGTGCGGAATTTTGCTTTTGGCGGTTTCTTTAATATTTGAAATTTTTCATTCTTTATTATACCATAAACCCGGAGGGATTATGGTCAGTCTGTATAAAAAGTTATAGCGACGTAATAACGACGCAGGAATTTTTCGCAAGCCGATTTGAAAGCGCAGCCCGCGAAGCGGGCGGAGCTTTTAAATCGAGGCTAACGGAACCCGCCGAAGGCGGGTGGAGTGGTGCGAAAAATTCGCATTTAAATAATTTGCTACTCGTCAGCACTTTATATACAGTCTAACCATAAACCCGGAGGGATTATGGTATAATTGTCCATTACTGCGCGAAGTGAGCTGAAAGCGAATGTATGCGCATGGACATGGCGGTATAATAAACGCTTGCGTTTATTATACCACAAATCTCCCGTTTTGTCAACATTTTGTGCAATATTCCCAAAAGGCAAAAGAAAAAATTGAACATATGAGAAAATTTTTACAAAGCTATTGAAAACGGGCGTTACATGTGCTATAATTTATTAAGCAATAAATTACTTGTCTTTTGTTTTTGGCAATGGCTGTTTTCGGGGGTGACTGCAATGACAAAACACAGGCTGTTTAGCAGGTTTATCTCTCTCGCGGCGGCTTTTTTTGTTTTTACGGTATTTTTATCAAAAGATATTTCGGCGGCGGGCAGCGGTGAGACCGTTGTCGTCGGCGTATCACCGAATTTCGGAATATACAGGATCGGCTCGGATTATCAGGGCGTGGGTTATGACTACCTTTCCGCGATGACCAGGTTCACGGGGCACAAATACAGCTTTGTGGAGGGCACCGAGGAGGAGCTTGTAAAGCTGCTTCTCAACCGCAAAATAGACATTATCCCCTGCGTTTCGCAGTCTGAGTGGGAAATATACAGAAATATGGCGGGAGCCGGCAGCGACACCGGCGCGTGTCTTACCGACTTCTCCATGCTGGCGAAATTCTCCGCGGTATATACCTGTGACTCCGCCGAAGGAACACAGATACTCTACGACGACACGGCGGCTTTAAACGACGCGCGCATAGGCTACCTTGCCGAGGACGAGTCAAAATTCTTTAAAGACGGAAAATTTGTCTGCGGCGAGATAAGAGACGCGGAATTTATACTCTACAACACCGAGGAACAACTGCGCTCCGCCCTCAGGACGGGCAGGATCGACGCGGTGGTAAAGGAAAGCCTGCGGGTGTGGGGCAACGAAAAGATAGTATACCGCTTCGGTATGGAGGAGAGCTACTTCCTGGTTTCGGGGGCGGACAGAGACCTTGCCGAGCAGATAAACGACGCTTTGCACAATATCCACACGCTCGACCCGCAGTACCCGGGCGTTGTGTACGACAGAAACCTCTCGCTGTACGGCGCTCAGAAATACGCGTTCAGCAAGGAGGAGACCGACTACATCGAAAAGCACCCCGAGATCACGATAGCGTATAACGAGAACTCGGATATGATAGAATTTTACGATACGGCATCGGGAGGGATCTCGGGGCTTACCGGCTCGGTCATCGCGGAGATTGCGGACTTTTCGGGAATAAAAGTAAACGTTGTCCCCTGCGCAAACCTGTCGGACTGCGTGGAAATGCTGAAAAACGGCGAAGCGGACGCCATATGCGGCGGTGTCAACCCAACAAGCATGGCGTACTTCGGAAATTACTACTCCACCATGCCCTATAACCGTTCTCCCATTGTGACCGCGGGACACCCCAATACGGTTCTCAACGAACGCATGAAGCTGGCTGTACCAGACAACAGCGATGATATCATAAGATATATGAAAAAGCTGTATCCCTCCGCGTCCTTCCTGCCCTACGACAACGTAAAGCTCTGCATGGAGGCGGTACAGAACGGCGAAGCCGACGCGGTATGCGCGGGCGCTCACGAGATAATCTACCTTAAAAACGGCGGCTATGACGATATGGATATCCTCAGCGTCTGCGCGGGCTTTCACACGGACTGCATAGCGACCGCTCCCGATACGCCGCTGAGCACGGTGCTTGAGAAGTCGCTGCTTCAGATAAGCTACAACAGCGCCACCGTTACCGCCTACGACAACATGACGGCTATGGGGTACGAGTCAATGACTTTCAACAGGTTTATCGACAAGTATTCGTGGCTTATTCTTTCAATATTCGTAATAGTGCTTCTTTGCCTTATGGCTCTGATACTTCTCGCGGTAGTGCGCAACAACCGCGCCGCGGAGACCGACCCGCTGACGGGCGGGCGCTCTAAGGGAAAATTCCTTGACGATACCAAGAAAATGCTCAAAAAGTCCGTTCCCGACAAGTGGGCTATCGTTCTTTTCGATATTGACAAATTCAAGTATGTCAACGACAGCCTCGGCTATCATGAGGGCAACAGAATGCTGGAGCGCCTTTACAAGACCATCGGCGACCATCTTGAAGACGACGAGCTTTTTGCGCGTATTTCCGACGACAACTTTGCCTGCACGGTACACAACGCGACGGACAACGAGCTTATTACAAAAATTCACAGAATTTTCAACGAGTTCGAGCGCAGAAACGCGCTTTTCGTAAAGTATCCCGTTCTGTTCAGCGCGGGCGTATGCCGCCTTGAGGAGTGCATGGACAAGAACGGCAGCATTGATATCAACGCGGCGCTGGATCGCTGCACGATAGCCAAGAAAACGCTTAAGGGTCTGCACGAATCCTCGATAGCGTTCTACGACGGTAAGATACGCGACAACGCTCTGCGCGAAAAGGACTACGAAAACGTTATGCCCACCGCGCTGAAAAATCACGAGTTCCAATGCTATCTCCAGCCGAAATACGGCACCAAGTCCCGCCATATAGAGGGCGCGGAGGCGCTTATCCGCTGGAACAGCTCGGAATACGGATTTATTTACCCGGACGCTTTCATACCGCTCAGCGAAAAGAACGGCTTTGTCGTGGAGCTGGATTTCTTCATACTCGAAGAGGTCTGCAAGGCAATGAAGCGGTGGATATCGCAAGGGAAAACTCCCGTTGTGGTATCGGTAAACCAGTCGCGGCTGCACATCAACTACGACAATTATATCTGGAGACTGAGGGAGATCGTGGACAAGTACGATATACCCTATGAGTATATCGAGCTGGAGCTTACCGAAAGCGTGTTCTCCGACAACACGGAGCTTATGCTTAAGATAATGAACAAGCTGCACGAAATCGGCTTCAAGCTCTCGATAGACGATTTCGGCTCGGGGTATTCCTCACTGAACATCCTGAAGGATATCCCCGCGGACGTGGTGAAGATAGACCGCGAATTCTTCAACGGAACGGTCAATTCCACCAAGGGCAGAGCCGTTATCTCGACGGTAGTCGACCTGGCGAAGAACCTTAATATGGAGGTCATCTCCGAGGGCGTTGAGACCAAGGAGCAGGTGGAGTTTTTGCAGCAGATAGACTGCGCGATGGTACAAGGCTACTATTTTGCCAAGCCCATGCCCATGAGCGCTTTTGAAGAGCTGTGGGTGAACGATCTGGCGCTCAAGGATATCGAGCAGCGGGTCGGTGAAGAATAAAAGGTCCCCCCGCCGCATATTCGGCGGGGGATATTATTATGACGATTTTTCGACAATTCAATAAAAACAAGGTTTTACATCTGGTGAATTTCACCAATAGTTTTTGTGAGATTTGCGGTATTTTCGCTTTATTGCTTGACAAACCCTACTCGAATGCGTTATAATAAGACGATTAGGTGTGATTGGAGGTGCGGCGAATGTCTGAAATAACAGCGGCTTCGGAGATAGAACAGCTGCGGCAGGAGCTTAAAGACGCACAGCGGCAGATAAACAGCCTTAAGGTATCGGTGAGGGCTGAGGAGCTGCGTGTAAAAATATCCTCGGAATATACGAATTTCGGGCTTTGGGAATACGATATCGCGGAGGATATTTGCTATCAGTACAAAAAGCTGAACGGTCGGTATGAGAACGATCTCGATCCTATCGTTCATTTCAGGGATACAATTATAAGTTGGGGATCGGTTTACGCGGAGGATCTGCCCGAATTTAACCGATTCTGCGACGCTATGGAGCGCGGCGACAAGGAGGTCGGCTGCGATGTGCGCGTTATCAACGACGAATGTGACCTGGTGTGGTTCAGATACGAGGGGAAAACCATATTCGACGATAACGGAAAACCCCTGAGAGTTATCGGGCGCACCCTTGACGTTACCGCCGAAAAGGGCGGGGCAGACGATAAAAGCGACGAACGCCGCGACGAGCTCACGGGTGCTTATCTGGCGGAAGCCTTTGACGAGGACGTAAGGATCAAGACAACGGGCGCTAACCGCTTCAAGATCGCCGCGCTGCTGATGGTCAGCATAGATAATTTCAGCGCTATCGCGGAGCAAATGGGGCAGGAATTTAAGGACTATGTCGTACAGGACGTTGCAAAGGTGCTTTTCAGCATAAGCGTATGCGAGCATGACAGCAGCGTCGGGCGCATCGGCGACGGAGAGTTCGCGATATTCGTAAGATTCAACAATATGGCGGATCTTGACTCCATCGCGGCAAAGGTCGTTATAATGATAAACAGCTACGACTTCTATAACGGCGCTAAGATCACCGTCAGCGAGGGTATATCCATACTCAAAAACGGCAAGAAATACCGCACAGCAATAAAGGAAGCGGCGGCGGCAATGCGCTCGGCCCGGGCGAAGGGCGGCAACGGCTACGCCCACTACAACAAGGCAATGGCTGCGGAGGCTATCGTAAATCTTTCGGGAAGCTCGGATATGCTGGACGAGGTGCGCGCGTTGGCGGCGGGAGCCACTACCCGTGTTGCGGAGGCTATCGGCAAGGTGCGCAGGGGCGCTCAGGGCGGCTCGGACGAGGCGTATGCCCTCGCGATAGGCAGCTCGCCCATCTACAACCTTGTCGCGGAGGCGTTCATTGACAAACCGCGGCGCAGCGTTCTTATCAAGGAGGCTATACGCGAAACTGGCAGGCAGACCAATTTCTCCGCGGTATATGTGTGCCATTTTACGGACAGCGAGGTCGTGCGGCTGCTCACCTACTCCAAGGACAACAAAAACGAAGCGGACTGCCCCGGGGTGAATTTCACCGGGGACAGGAGCGCTCTGGAGCAGACCCTCATGAACAATGAGGATATCGCGCTCGATATACATATAGCTAACGGGAAAAAACTGGGCTTTGAGCTGATGAACGGCGCACAGTTCGCACTTTTGATACCGATAATGTGCGATGAGCACCCCGTAGGATATCTGGCGTTCGTGTCGGAGAGCCGACGCACTATCCAGGAATCCGACGCGCAGCTTATCGAGCTTATTTCGGGCGCGCTGAGCAGAATGTTCACCAACTACCATTCGGAGAACCGTGACGCGGACGATCTGCATTTTTCCTCGGTGGTAATGAACAACCTCCGCATAGAGGAGTTCTCAATAATCCCCGAGACCTACGAAATGGACAGGGTGGGGGAGAGCACCGCCGCTCACTACAACGTAAAGCGCGGCGACATCTGCTACAAGGCGCTGAGAGGGCGCGAGACCCCTTGTCACGACTGTCCCGCGAAAAAGCTAAGTAAGGGTCAGCTCACCGCCTCCACCACCTACTACTGCGAGGAGGAGCGCCGCTGGCTGGATATAGCCGCCTCCGCGGACGAGAACAGCCGCGGCGAGACGCGGTATATCATAAGCACCGCGGACATCACCGACTGTCTTGGCAAGATACAGATGGTGGATACCCTTACGGGAATCATGACCATGGACGCTTTCACCGCGGAGGGTATGCGCCTTACCGCAAACGGGGCGGACGGCTATTTTGTGCTGGTAATAAATATTGCGGGCTTCCGCAGGCTGAACGAGAGCATGGGCTTTGAATTCGGCAACTCGCTGCTGATAGCGGTCTCGGATATTCTCGAACACTCGATAGGTGTGGGCGAACTGCTCTGCCGCTCGGAGGGCTCCCGCTTTGTGGCACTGCTGAAAAACAACAGCACGGCGGAGATGGACACCCGCTTGAATCAGCTGCTCGCAAGCATTCAGAAGCAGGTTTACGAAAAGTGCACCAAGCAGATATACCTTGTGGTGGGAATTTACGAGATGACGGGCGAATCCGTGGGTATTATGGGAGCGCTCGACCGCGCCATAAGAGCGCAGGCGACCGTCAAGGACAAGAGCTTCTACCGCGAGAACGCCGTCGCGGTGTACGACAACAAGCTGCGCGAGGAGCTCCAGAACCGTCAGTATGTAGAGGCTCATATGGTGGAGGCTCTGGAAAACGACGAATTCAAGGTATTCTATCAGCCCAAGGTCAGCATAGCTACGGGTAAGATCGTCGGCGCGGAGGCGCTGGTGCGCTGGATAAGACCCAACGGAGAGGTCATCTCCCCGGGAATGTTCGTTCCCATATTCGAGGACAACGGATTTATAACGGATATGGATTTTGCGATATACCGCCACGCGGTCTCGGATATAAAGCGCTGGCTTAGAAACGGCTACGACGTGCCGCTGGTAAGTCTGAACGTCAGCCGTCATCATCTTAAGGACGATAACTTTGCCGAAAAGTTCACCTCGCTTGTGAACAGTCTGGGAGTTCCCCATGAGAAAATAGAGCTTGAGGTGACGGAGAGCCTGCTTACGGATAATCTCGATAAGCTGGTCGAGGTCATGACGGAGCTTAAGTCTATCGGCTTCAGAATTTCCGTGGACGATTTCGGTTCGGGGTATTCTTCGCTCAATCTGATAACGCAGCTGCCCTTTGACACGCTGAAGATCGACGGCGGGTTCTTCCTTAAAAACGACCTCACCGAAAAGAACAAAAAGGTCATTTCCTCGGTGGTAACGCTGGCTAAGAGCCTCAATCTGGAAACCGTTTCGGAGGGCGTTGAAACGCAGACGCAGGTCGATTTTCTGCGTGACCTCGGCTGCAATATGATACAGGG
>CAMWLH010000034.1 GCA_947175045.1 uncultured Clostridia bacterium
ATAAACGTTTACGCGAATATAGGTTCTGTCGCGGATATAGGAAAGGTTCTCGCGAACGACGCGGGCGGCATAGGGCTTTTCCGCAGCGAATTCCTGTATCTCGAAAACGACGATTATCCCACTGAGGAGCAGCAATTCACAGCATACAAAAAGGTGCTCGAAAGCATGGCGGGTAAAAAGGTCATTATACGCACCCTTGACATAGGAGCGGATAAAAAAGTGGATTATTTCAACCTCAAACCCGAGGAAAATCCCGCTCTCGGCTATCGCGCAATACGAATTTGCCTGACACGTCCCGAGATATTCAAAACGCAGCTGAGGGCGTTATACAGATCTTCCGCATTCGGGAATTTAGGGATAATGTTCCCTATGATAACAAGCATTTCTGAGCTTGAAAGAATACTCGCGATATGCGATGAAGTAAAATCGGAGCTTATGTCGCAGGGGCTGGAATACTCCGAAAAAACGGAGCTCGGGATAATGATTGAAACTCCCGCGGCAGCACTGATAAGCGATAAGCTTGCCGCCATGGTCGACTTTTTCAGCGTGGGCACAAACGACCTTACACAGTACACTCTCGCCTGTGACAGGCAAAATCCGGATATCGAGCAATTTGTTGATACACATCATGAGGCTATTCTTAAACTTATCGAGATGAGCACGGAAAACGCTCACAAGCACGGCGCTTGGATAGGTATCTGCGGTGAGTTGGGAGCTGATTTGGAGCTTACAGAAACATTTCTCAAAATGGGGATTGACGAGTTGTCGGTTCCGCCTAACAGAGTGCTGCCGCTTCGTGAAAAGATCAGAAGCATTAAATTGTCATAAACTGTACTGTTTAATGCCGACTTCTTAACCTGTTTAGGCACGATTAGCTGCAAATGTACATGTCTGTTTTTGGCTGACATGTACATTTGCTTTTTTATAAACCAATAAATTTTTGTTTTCTTTGTTTTATGTTACCCCAATTTTGACTTGCTTTTAACTCTTGCTTATGCTATAATGCTATTGAGAACAGGTAGGCATATCTCTTGTGAAAGGAGAATTATGTGGAAATTAGAGTTTTAAAATATTTTTTGACGGTGGTAAGAGAGCAAAGCATTACAAGAGCGGCAGACGTTCTTCATATCACGCAGCCTACATTGAGTCGCCAACTTGCTCAGATGGAGGAAGAAATAGGCGTTAAACTGTTTGACAGAGGCAGCCGTAAGATCTCTCTGACAAATGAGGGGCTGTTGCTTCGCCGACGCGCCGAGGAAATTCTGCAGCTTGTCGATAAAACCGAAAAGGAACTGATTGAGCAAGATGAACAGGTCGAGGGGAAGATCACAATTGGTTGCGGGGAACTTGCGTCGGTTCAGCTGTTGCCCGATTTGTTTGAGAGCTTTCACAATAAATATCCGCTTGTTACTTTTGATATTTATTCTGCCACTGCGGATCATGTCAAGGAGCAGATCGACAGAGGCTTGGTGGATATAGGCTTGCTGCTGGAGCCTATTGATATCGAAAAATACGATTTTATCCGTCTTGATATGAAAGAACGCTGGGTCGTAATTATGCGCCCGGATTCTCCTCTTGCCGAAAAGGAATGCGTTACAGCGGGCGAACTTGCCGATCTGCCTCTTATTCTGCCGCGTCGCCTTAAGGTTCAAAGCGAGCTTGCAAATTGGTTCGGTGACTATTACGATGGTTTGAACGTTCTGTTCACAAGCAATTTAAGTACCAACGCCTCTGTTATGGTGAGCCGCGGTTTGGGATATTCTATTGTGATAGAAGGCATGATGCCGTTTTGGGATCAGTCAAAAATAACGTATCGCCCGCTTTACCCTCCCCTGACCGCTACCAGCGTATTGGCGTGGAAACGGGGACAGCCATTCAGTTTAGCAGCAACAAAATTCATTACGCACATTAAATGCTTTTTAGGTATGGATAAGACATAAAAATTAAGTATTTGACATAACGCAATATTTCGTATATAATGAAAGTGTAATCGGAAAGAACCATGTTCTTTCGGTTGCACTTTATTTTTTGAAAAGGCGGTGATATGATCGTGACTCCGAACAATGCAATCGAACAGCTTCACATCAACGCAGACAAGCTGAGAGAATTTGAGGAAAACGGGCTTCTGAAACATATAACGTTTTCCGAAGATCAGTCCGATCATCCGGATCAATTTATCCACAGGATATGTCTGATAAATTTTCTTATAAAATCGGGAATGGATACGGACAGCCTAAAAAGTTATCTGCACCTGCTCGACGAAAGAACTGACAATCAAGATGAACAGCTCCGAATGCTTCGTGAACTTCGGTGTAAGCTGTTGGAAGAAATTCATGATAAACAGCAGATGTTAGATGAACTGGATTACATGATCCGCGAAACTAAAAAGGACAACCAAAAATGAGAGGAGCATTTTTATGAAAAAAATTTATACGTTATTTATATCGGTTTTAATGATATTTTCGCTTACGGCGTGCAATGCCGCAAATGAAAAGTCTGTAAACTCAAACGGTAATTCGACTGATACATCGACCGACAACATTTCACAGACTTCATCAAGCAGTTCCTCAACAACGGAAAACAGCTCCGATACAAGTTATTCGGCAAGCGAAACCGAACAACCCCAACAATCGTCAAGCGCACCTCAATCATCGGATTCTTTCGAGCAAGTACCGGAACCCGAAACAACAAAAGTTTTGGTAGCGTATTTCTCTGCAACAAACACAACTGGAGGAGTTGCTCAAAAAATCGCCGAAAGTCTTAACGCCGACATATATGAAATTACCCCCGAAAATCCCTACACAGATGCCGACTTGAATTATCATGACGATAAAAGCCGAAGCACTGTTGAGATGAACGATCCGAACTCGCGCCCTGCAATTTCCGGTTCTGTTGAAAATATGGATCAATATAACATCGTATTTATCGGATATCCGATCTGGTGGGGTGAAGCGCCGAGGATACTCAGCACCTTTGTTGAAAGCTACGATCTCTCCGGTAAGACCGTTGTCCCGTTCTGTACTTCGGGCGGCAGCGGAGTAGGTTCAAGTGCGTCAAACCTTGAAAAATTGACAAGCGGAGCGACATGGCTGTCCGGAACACGGCTCAACGGCAGCGCTTCAAGAAGCGACGTAGTTGATTGGATAAACGGTCTCGGTTTGGATATTACTGCGGAATGAAATCGGAGGTCAACATGAAAATAAAATTTAAAGCACTGATTTTTGTTTTGACGGCGGTAATTATAACAACTACGCTCACTGCTTGTCAAAACGACGGGGAATTATTGAACGGTGAAGGATCAAATTCAATAAGCATTTCGGATAAAAATTCCTCAAGCACTTCGTCTTTCGAGAGTTCGACAAACTATTTATCAAGCTCATCAAGCAGCTTATCGTCTGACACATCGAACGTTCCGTCAAATACAAGCGAACCTATGGGAAGTTCTTCGAAGAACGGTGAAAAAATTTTAATCGCGTACTTCTCACGCTGGGGCAATACCGAATATCCCGATGATATCGACGCTTCCGCTTCCGCAAGCATAGTTATAGATAACGGTCGGTTCGGCACAACCGAATACGTTGCCCGATTGATACAGGAAACAGTTGGCGGAGATATTCATTTGATAAAAACAGTAACTCCGTATACGGCTGATTTTGATGACCTGAGAGACGTAAACCACAAAGAAATGGCGGATAATTTTCTGCCCGAATTGGCGGACAGCGATCTTGATATTTCAAATTACGACACCGTATTTATAGGATATCCCGTATGGGCAACGGATGTACCACAGGCAGTTATATCATTTTTGGATCAATTCGATTTTTCCGATAAGACAGTAATTCCGTTCTGCACACACGACGGATACGGCGCGGGAGGAAGCTACAGTACTATTGCATCCGCAAGCAAGGCGAAAAATACGGCTGACGGACTTGCAATAGAAGCGAAGAATGTTCCCTCGGCGAAAAGTACGGTAACAAGTTGGCTCAACTCCATAGGCATTACAGAAATCAACAGTAATGATATGGCGGAAACCGCGATAAAGATTAAGATTGGCGAAACTGTTCTTGACGGAGTGCTATACGATACCGCCTTGGCTAGGGAAATCAAAGAATACTTTCCATTGACCGTTTCAATGGTTGGATATATCGGCAGAGAATATTATGGCGGTGTGGATTTTTATCCCGAAAACCTTGATGGCGGTAAAAGGACATTTGAAAACGGTGATATCACATACTGCGAGGCTCACCACAATATGGCGATATTTTATGCGCAAACCGACAATTCCACGCTTTCCGTAGACGTTATTCCTATCGGAAAAGTCACGTCTGATCTGGCGGTATTTGATACTTTGGACAGCCGTGAAACAATTACATTTTCGATAGCGGAATAAAAACATTGAAAAGGAAGCGGCGCAATATCATTCTTTTACATAGTGAGGTGAGCATATGAAACCGAAAATCAAAATAGTAACAGATATTCTGATGACAGCTACACTGCTGATGCTTATGTCATATCAGATAACCGGGCAGGAACTTCATGAATGGTTGGGAGCGGGAATGTTGGTGCTGTTTATTGTTCACAATGCTTTAAATTACAAATGGTATGCAAGCCTTTTTAAAGGCAAATACAAACCGTTGCGGATATTCGGAACGGTTCTGAATTTTGCTGTACTTGCCTCAATTATAATGCTCGGTTACAGCGGCATTGTGATGTCACGTCACGTTTTTAAATTTCTCGATATTGAAAGGGGCATGGCGCTCGCAAGATCCATGCACCTTGCTGTGTCCTATTGGGGATTTGTTCTGATGAGCCTTCATCTGGGATTTCATTGGGGAATGTTTATCGGCGTGTTCCGAAAAATCATAAAAGGCAAAACCCGTCCGGCACTTGCGTGGAGCATGAGAATTATCGCGGCTGCGGTCGGAATATACGGAGCGATCTGCTTTGTTAAGGCGGATATATTCTCGTATATATTTTTAAAAAACGACTTTGCCTTTTTTGACTTTGAGAAAACGGCATTTATCGTATTTACGGAATACCTCGCTATGATGGGGGCGTGGATATTTGTCGGCTATTATTTTGCGAAAATACTCGGCGTCATCTCGTTGAAAAAAAGAAAGGAGCGGGCAAATGAAACGAATTAAAGCACTTCTGCTGTCGGCGGTAATGATGTTTTCGTTAACCGCTTGCAATAACGCGGAACAGACCTCTCAGGAAAATACGCAGACGGAAAGTGCGCCGTATCGGGAAAGCGGCACTTCCGAACAGATATCCGCTCCGTCTTCGGACAATTCCGATATTTCAAACACACAACAGGAGGTAACCATGCCGGATAATTTTGTTTTGATCAAGGGTGGCACGTTTGAAATGGGCAGCCCGAAAACTGAAGCTTGGCGTTCGAACGATGAAACGCAGCACACCGTTACCGTGAGCGACTTTTATATGAGCGTTTACGAGCTTACACAAGCGGAATACCGCGAGATAACGGGTGAAAGTCCGAGTAATTTCAGCGGAGATGAACTGCCTGTTGAGAACGTTTCATGGCTTGACGCAGTGCGTTTTTGCAACGCCATCAGCAAAAAGGAAAATCTCTCCCCCGCTTATGTCATTGACGGCAACAGCGTCACATGGGACAGAAGCGCGGACGGCTATCGTCTGCCTACCGAAGCGGAATGGGAATACGCCTGCCGTGCGGGAACGACTACGCCGTTCAATACGGAAAGCTCAATGAGCGCGGAAGAAGCAAATTATTACGGACACTATCCCTATGAGATCGAGGATAATTATTTTTCACAGGAAAATCTCACTACAAAGCCGGGGCAATACCGTCAGACCACCGTTGCGGTAAACAGCTTTTTTCCGAATAAATACGGGCTTTACAATATGCACGGCAATGTTGGCGAATGGGTATGGGATTATTACGGAGAATACGGAAACGAAGAGCAGACCGACCCCGTCGGGGCGGAAAACGGCACTTTGCGCGTGTACCGCGGAGGCGGCTGGAACGACTTCGCGAAAAATATGCGCAGCGCATATCGTGCTGCTTTAGCGGAGGATAAGGGAAGCTTCAATATCGGTATTCGTCTTGTACGAAACGCTGTAAAGGGTTCTGGCAGTATCGTAAGCGAGGGGGCACAGAATATAGGCGGCAGCGGAAACAAGGTGTTGATAGCGTTCTTCTCGTGGGGCGGCAACACGCGCGGTATTGCAGAGGAAATTCGATCGCAGACAGATGCGGACATTTTTGAAATCGAGCTCGTTCACCCGTATTCAAGCGATTATAACACTGTTCTTGACGAGGCGCAGCGTGACCAGAATCAGCAAGCGCGTCCCGAAATAAAGAACAAGGTGGAGAATATAGAGCAGTATGATACGATAATTCTCGGCTATCCCAACTGGTGGGCTTCGATTCCTATGCCGATAGCTACGTTTCTTGAGGAATACGAGCTTTCGGAAAAAACTATAGTACCGTTCTGTTCTCACGGCGGCGGGCGCTTTGGGCAAAGTCTTACCGCAATAGCAAAACTGACTCCGGATTCGGCAATGGGAGAAGCTCTGTCAATTCACTATTCCGGCGGTTCGAGTATGCCGTCGGACGTTGCCGAATGGCTGAAAACAAATAACATCACATAATTGATTTTCGGAGGAGAATATTATGAAAACAAGGATTCTCGGCAAAGCAAACAGCTTGACCGTATCCGCCGTGGGTATGGGCTGTATGGGGTTTTCTCACGGATACGGCGCAGCACCCGAGCGCGGAGAAGCTATTCGCCTGATACGCCTCGCTCACGAGCTTGGCAGCAATTTCTTTGACACTGCGGAAGGATACGGCACGGGGCATAACGAAACACTTGTGGGAGAAGCGTTGAAGCCTGTCCGCAAAAAGGTGGTGATTGCGACCAAGCTGCACATTCCAGATCTTAATGGCAAGTCGGTATCGGAAACGGTCAAGGAGCATTTGCGCGCGTCCATGAAGCGGCTTCAAACGGATCATATCGATCTTTATTATTGGCATAGGGTAAATCCTGCCGTTTCGTTAGAGGAGGTCGCCGAAACAATGGGCAAGTTAATCAAAGAGGGCGATATCGGCGGCTGGGGACTTTCGCAGATCACCGAGGAGCAGCTGCGGCTTGCTCACTCTGTAACACCGCTTACGGCGGTTCAAAGTGAGTATTCCATGATGGAGAGAATGTTTGAAAAAGATGTTATTCCCGCCTGCGAAGAATTGGGTGTGGGTTTTGTGCCGTTCTCGCCGCTTGGCGCGGGATTTCTGAGCGGAAAGTATTCCGCAAAGGAGCATTACTCTGGCGACGACGTTCGCCGCGTTATCACACGATTTGCTCTGGAAAACGTATCGGCCAATCAGCCGCTTTTGGAGCTGCTTCTAAAATTCGCGAATGAGAAAAACGCAACCTCGGCGCAGATTGCTCTCGCATGGATGCTGCACAAGAATGATTTCATAGTTCCCATTCCTGGTATGAGGAAAGAAGATCGTGTGCGTGAAAACCTCGGTTCCGCAGGTGTGAAGCTTACAGCGGAAGAGTTTTCGTCACTTGAAAAATCGTTATCCGAGATAGAAATTTACGGCAACCGAACCGATGAGGATATTGCAAAACTGCATGATATGGACTGATACAGGGAGAAGTAATCTATGAAACGGATATGCGTTTTGATTATGGCAACGCTGCTGATAAGTATTTCGCTTTGCGGTTGTATACAGGAACATGGCGATGCATATAGCAAAGCCGAGACTTCAAGTGAATCGAAAACTTCTCAAGCAGCATCGGAAAATATCTCATCTGCTTTTCCATCGGTACAATCAGAACCGACATCGACAAGTGATTTGGCACAGGAAAATCCAACACAAGGCAAAATTCTTATCGCATATTTTACATGGGCAGAGAATGTCGAAAATGATTCGGACATTGACGCGACTGCTTCCGCCAGCGTTTCACTTCCCGGAAACGTGGGACAGATGGCAGATTGGATACAAGATGAGATTTGCGGCGATCTGTTCTCAATTCAAGTCACTGAACCGTATTCCTGCGATTATGATGAATGTCTTGACCGTGCGGCGGAGGAAAAAGCACAAAACGCAAGACCCGAGTTGAAAAACGGTGTTGAAAATTTTACGGAATATGATATAATATTTATAGGGTATCCAAATTGGTGGTATACCGCGCCGATGGCTGTTTTCTCTTTTTTGGAACAATACGACTTATCGGGCAAGAGGGTCGTTCCGTTTTGCTCTCACGGAACAGGAGGACTCGCCTCAAGTGTAAATGACATTGCCGCTGAACTTCCCGACAGTATGGTTGAAAACAATGTTATCGGTGTGTACCGTGATGATGTTTCAAATTCTCGTGATACCGTAAAATATTGGCTGAAAGAAATCGGTTTTTAAGGAGGATGCATTATGGAATACCGCAAGCTTCCTAAAGGCAGCGAACAAATCAGCGTTTTAGGACTTGGAACAAGCTCGATAAAAGCTTCAAGCGAAAAAGAAATCGAGGAAACTGTCGCGCTTGCTGTTGAAAAAGGGATCAACTATTTTGATATGGCATCTTCTGAGGCAAAGCCGTTTGCCGCTTATGGGAGGGCGTTATCAGAGGTACGGGATAAAGTATATTTTCAGATCCATTTTGGTGCTAATTACGAAACGGGAACCTACGGTTGGACTACAAATCTCGATACTATCAAGCGCTCGATCGATTGGCAGCTTAAAGCGCTTCAAACCGACTATATCGACTTTGGGTTTATTCACTGCATTGATGAGGAATCGGGCCTTCGGGAAATCGAAAAGTCAGGTGTTATTCGTTATATCAAGGAGCTGAAAACACAAGGCACGGTTAGGCATATCGGGCTTTCCTCGCATACGCCGAGCCTTGTCGAGCGCGTACTTGACATGGAGATTTTAGACATGCTGATGTTCAGCATAAATCCCGGCTACGATTATCGACACGGTGAATACGCAATTGGCGGCGTGGACGAACGCATGGATCTGTATCGCCGCTGTGAATCCGATGGCGTCGGAATTTCCGTTATGAAAGCGTTCAGCGGCGGACAGCTTCTTAACGCAAAAACATCTCCGTTCGGAAAGTCTTTGACGGAATTCCAATGTATTCAATATGCTTTGGATAAACCCGGCGTGCTTACCGTTCTTCCGGGAATACGAAACAAAGCTGACTTGCTCCGCATACTGGAATTTTGCAGTGCGGTGGAATTGGAAAAGGACTACTCGATCATTGGCTCGTTTGCGCCGCGGGACGCGGAGGGAAAATGCGTTTACTGCAACCACTGTCAGCCTTGTCCCGCAGGCTTGGACATAGGGCTTATAAACAAATATTACGACCTTGCAAAGGCGGGGGATGCTCTTGCTAAAAGTCACTATGAGAATCTTGAAATCAAGGCGGATTCCTGTGTTAAATGCGGTCACTGCAACAAACGCTGTCCGTTCCATGTAGATCAGACAGCAAAAATGGGTGAGATCAACTCGTATTTCGGGAATTAAAAAATATATTCAATTACGGAGGTAGACATTATGAGCGAAAAAATAATCCAGACGGCGGGAAGATCGCAGCTCGGTGATTTTGCACCCGAGTTTGCTCACTTTAACGATGACGTTCTGTTCGGTGAAAACTGGAACAATGGGGATATTGATTTAAAGACCCGTTGTATTGTAACAATGGTCGCGCTTGTGTCATCGGGCATTACAGACTCTTCGCTTATTCATCATTTGGAGAACGCTAAGGCTCACGGTGTTACAAGATCGGAAGCGGCGGCTATAATTACCCATACGGCTTTTTATGCAGGTTGGCCTAAAGCGTGGGCAGCATTTCGGATCGCCAAAGACGTGTGGAATAGTGAAACTGTCAAGGATGCGAAATCCGAGCATGCCGCAAAAATGATATTCCCTATCGGCGCACCGAACGACGGCTTTGCGAAATATTTTGTTGGTCAAAGCTATCTGTCGCCTGTTTCAACAGAGCAAGTCGGTATTTTCAATGTAACATTTGAACCGCGCTGCCGTAACAACTGGCATATTCACCACGCGGATAAGGGCGGAGGACAAATTCTTGTCTGCCTTGCGGGAGAGGGCTACTATCAGGAATGGGGAAAAGAAGCGCAGCGGCTTCACCCCGGAGATGTGGTAAATATTCCCGCAGGGGTTAAGCATTGGCACGGAGCGGCACCCGACAGTTGGTTTTCACATTTAGCGGTGGAGGTTCCGGCTGAGAACGGTTCCACTGAATGGCTGGAGCCTGTTGGCGACGAGGAATATAACAAGTTACACTGAGCCCGTATGCGGAACAGTTTGATTTAATTTAAATCGGGAGGACTTAATTATGTTAGGCAATTTTTCTTACTGCAACCCCACAAAGCTGTATTTCGGGGAGGATTCGCTTCAATATTTAAACGAGGAGTTACAGAAATACGGCGCGAAGGTTATGCTGATTTACGGCGGCGGTTCAATCAAAAAGAACGGCATTTATGATCAAGTAATGAGTATTCTCACTGCTAACCAAAAGACCGTATTCGAGGACTCGGGAGTTATGCCGAATCCCACGGTGGAAAAGCTTTATGAGGGCTGCAAAATCGCAAGGGATAACGCGGTGGATCTGATACTTGCGGTCGGCGGAGGTTCGGTCTGCGATTATGCGAAGGCTGTTTCCGTTTCTGCCTATTGTGAAGAAGACCCTTGGAATAAGTATTATTTGCGAATGGAGGACGTTGATAATAAAATCATTCCCGTAGGCTGTGTATTGACAATGGTTGGAACGGGATCCGAGATGAACGGCGGCGCGGTTATTACCAATCATGAGCAGAAACTGAAGATCGGACACGTTTTCGGAGAAAATGTTTTTCCGAAATTCTCGATACTCAACCCGAAATTCACCTACACTCTGCCTCAATACCAAATGGTCGCGGGAATTTACGATATAATGAATCATATAACCGAACAGTATTTTTCGGGTGAGGACGACAATACCTCCGATTACATTATGGAGGGACTTTTGAGGTCGCTTATTCATTCCTCAAGAATTGCCGTTCATAATCCAACAGATTATGAAGCGCGAAGCAATATTATGTGGATAGCGACATGGGCGCTGAATACTCTGGTCGCAAAGGGAAAATCTACCGATTGGATGGTGCATATGATAGGGCAGTCGGTCGGAGCGTTTACCGATGCGACACACGGTATGACACTTTCGGCGGTTTCCATGGCGTACTATCGTTATATTTGTCCATATGGGTTTGCGAAATTCAGGAGATTTGCCATAAACGTTTGGGATGTCGATCCTAACGCCAAAAACGACGAGCAGATCGCTTTTGAGGGACTTGATCGAATGGAAGCGTATATGAAGGAGATCGGGCTTGTGATGAGTCTTAAGGAACTTGGGGTTACCGAAGAAATGATCGACGGGATCGCGGAAAATTCTTTAGTTATGGACGGCGGTTATAAGCTACTGAACAAAGACGAGATTGCGGATATTCTTAAAAAGAGTATGTGATTTTTTATGGAGCTATTCTTTGTTTTATGCGGCTCAATTTTTGACTCGACTTTCCCTCAAAACCATGTTATAATGACTGCTGTACATTATATTTTCATAATGTGTATCGCTTCACAGCTATCTGATTGACCACATACCTGACCATAGACAGCTCCGGAGCACACGGAAACAACGGATGTAAGACCGCCAAAGAGAATTTGCCATGTAGCGGAAATGGCTATAAAAAGCCACTCGCGGCAGAGAGTACTTTTCCAGCTCTCTTCGGGACGCAGAGGTCGTGGGTTCGAATCCCGTCGCCTCGACCACACAAACCGCTTTGTAAAGCCAATCGAGGCTTGCAGAGCGGTTTCATTTTTTTATATATGCCGTAACATTTTGTTACCTCATCTTCAAAG
>CAMWLH010000035.1 GCA_947175045.1 uncultured Clostridia bacterium
ACTGCGCTTTTACAGCGGCTTGCGGAAAATTCCTGTGTGAGCGTTATGCTTCACTCGCTTTTCATCGCCTTTGACCTTTTAACTCTTGCGCTCCCGCATTTAATTGCTGCTTGCAAGCGCGTTGAGCAGCCTTTCAAGCTCCTCCTCAAGGCAGCTGTGGAACAGCGTGAATAATATATCCGCGCTGCCGAGCAGGAATACGTTCTTGTTTGAGATAGTGGCAAGTGCGGGAACATACGTATATATGTACCCCTTGTACCACTCCGCGTCGTAGGCGGGCACGGGCTTGTTCTGCTTTACCAGACGCCGTATTTCCTCGAAATCGTCCGTGATTATATTATCGTAATTCCCCGCGCCCTTTGCGATAACCAGATCATAAATTGCTTTTATCTGCTTGTCGTTAAGACTGCCGCCCTTTGTCCTGACGTTTTTCAGCAGCGGAAGCCTTACCGCGAAGCTGTACACCATCAGCGAAAGCACCCTCTCGTATTCGGGGGAGTTCATTTCCTCACAGCGCTCCTTGTCCAGCTTTATCCCCGTGTTGTACAGACAAGTGGTGTTGGATATATTGCTTAAAGCTATCTTGAATATATCCTTGATATTTATATTATAAAAATCCTTGTCTGCGATCATATAAATATACTTGACCGCGTTGAAAAGCGATACTCCCGCCTTTGCGACGGTCTCCGAAATAAGGGTATAGGCAGTGCGTTCGCTGATAAATTCCATTTTTTGACCTCCAAAGATTATTACTTAACTACTATTATAATATTTTTTTGTAAAATAATCAAGCCATATTCCGATTTTTGTACAAAATATTTATAAATGGTTCCCGTTATAGGGTATATCTACCGCCAAATTGTGAAAAACCGCCAAAAATTTCGGAGAGAATTTGTTTTTTTATATCTTCTTTTTACATGAAATTTACTTGATTTATTCTTGGAAATATTGTATAATATATTTATATAAATACCAAGAAGGAGTACTAAAATGGATTTGAATAATATTTCATTGCTTGACGTTATCGACCGCGATACGCTTCAGGCGCTTCAGGACGCTTTTGCGGACGCTACCGGCATGGCTGCGCTGGCTACCGACGATACGGGGGCGGTTACCGAGCTGAGCAATCCCACCGATTTTTGCATGAACCTTACGAGAAAGTCCCGCGAGGGCTGCGAGCGCTGCAACAAGTGCGATCTTCAAGGCGGTCTGGAGGCTTCCCGCACAGGCAGACCCTCCGTGTACTACTGTCACGGCGGTCTGGTTGATTTTGCGGCTCCTATCATTGTAAACGGTCAGCATATCGGCTCGCTTATCGGCGGTCAGGTGCTTACCGAAAAGCCCGACGAGGCTAAATTCCGCAAGATAGCGCGTGAGATAGGCGTTGATCCCGACGAATATGTTGCGGCTGTTAAAAAAGTTCCCATCGTGCCCAAGAAGCAGATAGACGCTGCTGCTAATCTGCTGTATCAGATGGCGAACGCTCTGTCAGAGACGGGATATCAGCGCGCGCTGGCTCAACAGCAGTCAAACCGCGGCGAAAAGATTGTTTCCAACATAGATTCCGATTTCTCCGGCATAAACGAGCAGATGGAAAAGGCGGTGGAGTCTATGCAGGCGCTTTCGGACAGCTTTGCTTCGATAAAGACGTCCGCGGCAAGCTCCGCAAAGGCGGTGGAAAGCACCGACAGCATCATCAAGACCATAGAAAACGCATCCACGCAGCTCACTCTTATCGGCTTTAATGCTTCAATAGAGGCAAAAAGAGCCGGCGCTGCCGGTGCGGGCTTCAATGTTATCGCGCAGGAGGTTCGTACTCTCGCGGATAAGAACACCAAGCAGGCGGGCGAGATCGAGACTACTCTGAACGGCATAAAGAAAGCTATGACGGACATCAACAGCCAGATCAAGGCGGTTTACTCAAATATCGAGAAAAACCAGGAGGTCATTGAGTCGCTGAGGGCGAAACTGGGCGATGTAAGCAAAATGGTTTCCGAAATTTAATACATAGCCGCATATCAGTGCGCGTGAGGCTGATAAGGTACTTAACCAACGCGCGGGGCGCGGTAAATATATTCTGAAAGGAAATGATAAGTATGAATCGTTTTATTCTTAATGAAACATCTTACCACGGAAAGGGCGCTGTCGCGGCGGTTGCCGACGAGGCGAAGAACAGGGGCTTCAAGAAGGCTTTGGTATGCTCCGATCCCGACCTTATCAAGTTTGGTGTGACCAAAAAGGTCACCGACGTGCTTGACGGCGCGGGTCTTGCGTATGAGATATTTTCCGATATCAAGCCCAATCCCACTATTCAGAACGTTCAGTCGGGCGTTGAGGCGTTCAAGAAGAGCGGCGCGGACTATCTTATCGCTATCGGCGGCGGCTCGTCCATGGATACCGCTAAGGCTGTGGGAATTATTATCAACAATCCCGAATTCGCGGACGTAAGAAGCCTTGAGGGAGTTGCTCCCACCAAGAAGCCTTCCGTGCCGATAATTGCCGTTCCCACCACTGCCGGAACAGCGGCGGAGGTTACCATCAATTATGTTATCACCGATACCGAAAAGGACAGGAAGATGGTGTGCGTTGACCCGCACGATATTCCCGTTGTGGCTGTTGTAGACCCCGATATGATGAGTACCATGCCCAAGAGCCTTACCGCGGCGACAGGTATGGACGCGCTCACTCATGCCATTGAGGGATATATCACCAAGGGTGCGTGGACACTTTCGGATATGTTCCATCTTAAGGCTATCGAGATCATCTCCGAGTCGCTGCGCGGCGCGGTTGAGAATACTCCCGAGGGCCGCGAGGGAATGGCGCTGGGTCAGTATGTAGCGGGAATGGGCTTCTCAAATGTTGGTCTGGGTATAGTTCACTCCATGGCGCACCCGCTCGGAGCGCTTTACGATACTCCTCACGGTATTGCCAACGCGATAATCCTGCCCACCGTTATGGAGTACAACGCTCCCACAACTGGGGAGAAATACCGCGATATTGCCAAGGCTATGGGTGTTAAGGGTACCGAGAATATGTCGCAGGAGGAGTACCGCAAGGCGGCGGTTGACGCGGTTAAGCAGCTCTCCAAGGACGTCGGCATTCCCAATAACCTTAAGGACATTGTAAAGCCCGAGGATATTCCTTTTCTCGCTCAGTCGGCATATGACGATGCCTGCCGTCCCGGAAATCCCAGAGATACTTCCGTTGAGGAGATCACTGAGCTGTATAAGAAGCTCCTTTGATATCTATGTGGTAAACAAAAAACTGAATGCAACACAATATTGTCGTATAGAATTTCAAGAAGCAACACGTTTACATTCGCAAATGTGTTGCTTCTTACCTTATGTTATGGTGAATCTTTACCACAGCAGTTTTAATAAATATTTATAATGCCGGCATTAATATAATCAGCTAAACAAATTTGAATGAAATGGGGGGATTAAATGAAGTGGGGGATTATTATAAAATATCTGATAGATTTTACAGTTTTGGTTCTCTTATATTCATTTGTTTTTTTCAGAAAGTGGAAAATCAAGGGCAAAGACATTTTGCTTGTTAACACACTAATGTATACGTATCTTTCTTTTGTGCTTTATTTTACCTTGATGCCAATAATAACTTCTATCCCATTTGTTTTGAATCACCCATATAAACTCATGAACTTGGTGCCGTTTATAGATGTTTTGGAGGGGAGAGGAGATTTTTTAAGGCAGATAATATTGAACGTTATTATGACTGTACCATTTGGTTTCCTATATCCATTAACCCGAAACAGAACAGGTAAATTTATTACAACGGTTCTTTTCTGTTTTTTAATGAGCTTGGGTATAGAAATATTGCAGCCACTGATTGATGGTTTCAGATCTTCTGACATCACAGATATAATTACTAATGTGATAGGTGGAATGCTCGGATATGGTTTTTATATTATTTTCAAGCCGGTTACATTTTGGATTTTAGATCATCTGAAAGCAAAGAATTAGAATCCTGACTTCCATTTTGGTTTCAGTAAGGTTGACCAATAATCCCTCTCAAAGGCGAACCTGCGGCAAAATTTATGGTATGCACACTCCGTTATATCTAAAGGGTGTTTGCAAACACCTTGTTGCTTCATTGTGTATACATATCATAAACCGTACACATTTTCCAAAAGGGAAAAGTGTACGGTTTAAAATTTAATGTATCGACGTTGTGCCACAAATAGGCTTTTTCAATAAGCTAAAGCTGACATTTAATACGGTTGGACTTTTTGTCGGTGCATTAGCGGGTCAGATATACATGGAAATATCGGTTACAAAAGCGTATGGTTCGGCGCTCATTTTCAGCAGCGCAGCCGCAAGCAGCGCGCGTGAATCGATAAGAAATACCGTAGCTTCGCCAAGCTTTCCCTTGCGGATATCGGGGTATTCCAGAAGCCACTCTATGCGCTGAAATTCCGCGCCCCAACCGAAGGTGTTGTTTTCCGTAAAGAGCTTTTCCTCACCGTTTACCGTATATTTCACGGTATCAAAGGAGCGTATGTAGGGCGGCTTCAGAAAGGTTTCCACCCCATGCATGAATGTGCATTTATCCAGAATCTCCCCGATAAACAGCAGCTTACCGCCGAATTTCGGCAGAAGCATAAACGGAGAATGCGCTCCTACCGCGGTGTCGTCCATAGCGTGACCTACTGTCAGCGCATGGGCGAGTTTGCCCCGCGCGCACGCCGAATGTGTCGGGTGAACGCTGCGCAGAACGTCCGGCATACGCATGAAAACCCGAGGCAGCAAGCCTACGCATGGCTCTGTCTTTTCGCTGTCGAAAACAGGATTTTCGCGGGTCACATTATCATATGTAAGCGCGGGCATCAACAGAGTTCCCTCCTCGCCCAGCACCGCCTGTATATCCTCTATCACTTCTTCGGGAGTTCGCTGTGTTCCCAGTGCTTTCATTGACGAGTGTACCATAACAACGTCGCCGCTGCAAAGTCCCAGCTCGGTCAGTTCCTGTCTGTATCTTTCGCTTTCGGTCATAATAAGAATTATCACTTCTTTCGGCTTTTGTGAGGTTTTGTGCTTTTCGGACAACTGTCCGAAAAGCACAAAACTTGTTAGTTTAAAAATAAACTTTCAAACTCATCTTTTTTTGATGGGCATAAGCAGGTCAAGCTGACCGTCGATTCCGTTCTTGGGCCATCTCATATGGGAAGAGTATACCCAGTTGAGGTGTTCCTCAAGGCAGCCGCCCATGATCTCCAAGCCCAACTCGCTGTAATTCAGATCATAATCGGGACTGTTCTTCACCCACTTTTCCAATTCGCCCCAGTACTGAAACTCTGGGAATTTAATGGTGAGAGCGGCGTACAGCCCTCCCTCAAACTTCTTTTTGACAAGCGGCTCGGGAACCTCCATGTTGTCGGGGATAGTTACCCACACTTCATAACCGTGGATACCCTCCTCAAGAATACCGGGGTTGGGGTGATTGAAGCCGAAATAACGCGCGTCGGGCTTGATCTCATACAGACGGGTATCCCGTATGAATTTGTCCACCGGCTTGTCCACGGTTTCTTCGGGGTCATGTCCGATAACGTGGTTAGATGCTACGGTAAACGGCGGCAGCATGATTATCCTTACATTAAGATCCTTATTGAGGGCTTCGTTTGCTTTGTTAAGCTCGTCCATTTTGTTGCTCTCCTTTAAAACAGATTTTGAAAGGGAAAGCGCGTTGGCTGCTTTCATAAGCTCTGTGTCGTTAAGCAGATCTAACCTCGCATTTGACTGTATACTTTTGTCAAGGCGTGCCGCAAACGTGTTAAGCGCGTTGCGGACGGTTTCCAGCGATTTTATTTCGCTGTCAAGCTCGGAGATGTTATTTCTGAGTATCTCCAGCGTTTCCCGCTGCCCGCGGTCCTGAAGTATTACGGCTATCTGCTTCAGAGGAATACGCAGCTTCCTCATTACAACGATAAGCTGCAATCGCCTGATGTTCTCCTCATCATAGCACCTGTAAGAGTAGCCGTCCTTGTGAAACGGGGTGATCAGTCCCATTTTCTCATAGTGCCGCAGCATACGCGCAGTCACGTCAAAGCTCTGCGTAACCTGGCTTATGGTAAGCTCCACTTGCATCTCTCCTTTCTGAATATAATTATAAAGCATTACACTGTGTCAAAGTCAAGTACTTTTTTAAAATTTTTTTAAAGGGAGCGGACACTTTTTCAAGTCCCGCTCCGAATGTCTATATTATTTTGCCCTCGAAATGATCCATTTCGTGTTGGATTATCTGTGCGAGAAAACCCGAAAATGTCTTTATCCGCGTCTGCATTTCCGTGTTCTGCCAGCGAACCTTGATAGACCCGAAGCGTTCCGCTCGCCGTACTCCCTCTAAGGATAGGCAGCCCTCTTCCGCGGAGTAGGGCTGTGATCTTTTCAGTATCTCGGGGTTTATCATAACGACGGCTTCTCCGTTGTTGTCAAACACCAGTATCCGCTTCAGCTCGCCTATCATGTTCGCCGCAAGCCCGACGCAGTGCTCGGAGTTTGCCGCGAGGGTGTCCAGCAGGTCTTGTGCTATGTGAATATCTTCTGCCGCGGCAGGCGCGGAAACGCGGCTCAGGAAGAATGTGTCACGTATTATCGGCTTTACCATTTTCGTCCTCCTTATACCCCCAGCGGTCGATATTCCCCTTGCGCATAGCCCCAAAAATGCGCTGCTTTACTCCTTTGTTCTCATGCTCCAATGCAGCAAGGAACTCCTTGGTAGTCTGGCGCGTGGTGGTCTTGTCGGCGGGGCATTTCGACTTTACTATCTCAAAGCCGTTCCTTTTGGCGCAGGACATGACCGCGTGCTCGGGCGCGAACACAAGGGGTCTTATCAGCGTGATGTCCTTTCGCGAAAGATAGGATATAGGCGCAAAGCAGCCTATCCTGCCCTCCTGAAAAAGGTTCATTATAAATGTCTCGATAGCGTCGTCGTTGTTGTGACCGAGAGCTATCTTGTTGCAGCCCGCCGCCTTTGCCTCGTCGTGGAGCGCGCCTCGCCGCATTTTCGCGCACAGTGAGCAGGGATTAGGCTCTTTTCTGATATCGAACACTATCTCACCGATATCCGTCCGAATAAGCCGGAATTCCACCCCAAGCTCCCCGCAAAGTCTCTCCACGGGAGAATAATCCGTTTCGACCCCGCCGAAGCGCGGGTCGAGCGTTATCGCCGTAATATCGTATTTCTTTTCGTAGAACCGCCGCATTTTTGCCAGACCCGCCAACAGGACTAAGCTGTCCTTTCCGCCCGAAACTCCTACCGCGATCCTGTCACCGTCCTCAATAAGGTCAAATTCCTGACAGGCGCGTCGAATATATCCCAAAATTTTCTGCATTCTGTTTCCTAACCGTCAAATTATAATTGCCGCCGCCTGCGCCGCTATGCCCATTCCCGCAAGACCCAAGCCCTCTTCGGTGGTAGCCTTGACGGATATCTGCGATATATCGCAGCCGAAAGCCGCGGCGAGATTTTCTCTCATTTTCAAAATATAGGGCGAGAGCTTGGGGCGTTCCGCCACTATCGTTACGTCTATGTTACCGAGGGAATAACCGTGCTCCCTCATAAGCCCGATGACCCTGCCGAGCAGCTCCATGCTGTCCGCGCCCTCATATTGAGGGTCGCTGTCGGGGAACAGCTTTCCGATATCCCCCAGAGCCAGCGCGCCCAGAACAGCGTCCATGACCGCGTGGACTGCCACGTCAGCGTCGGAGTGCCCAAGCAGCCCCATCTCAAAGGGTACCTCTACCCCGCAGAGCACCAGCCGCCTGCCCTCGCAAAGTCTATGTACGTCGTAGCCTTGTCCTATCCTGATCTTCATTTTTACCTCAAATCATCTTTACCGTTTTCTTGTTCATAAAAACTGCGTTTGCCATTGCCAGATCCTCGGGGCGGGTTATTTTCATGTTGCAGCCGTTTATTTCCGTTATTCTGACGTATTTTCCGCACAGCTCCATAATGCTGCTGTCGTCAGTTACGTCATTGGCGCGGCTGCCAAGTCTCTCCAGACATTCCAGATACAGCGCTCTGCGGAACGCCTGCGGAGTCTGCGCACAGTAGGTCTTTTTGCGGGGAACGGTCTCCTCAATAAATCCATTGCCGCCCACAACTTTTATGGTGTCGGGGGAGGGGGCGGCGGCTATCGCGCAGTCGTAGCGCTCCGCGTCCGCGAGAACTCTGTCGATATCCTCGGTGTCGATAAGGGGTCTTGCGCCGTCGTGAACGGCTATTATATCCGCGCGTGGGGATACCTCCGCCAGAGCGTTCTTTACCGAGAGCACTCGGGTCTCTCCGCCCGCGATCACCGATTTTAGCTTTGTTACTCCAAAGTTGCGGGCGAGCTTTTCATAGCGCTCAAGCTCGTCGGCGGGAGCGGCGATGATTATTTCGTCGACTTTTTCGGAGCGCTCGAATTTAAGGGCGCTCATAACGAATACGGGGGTATCCCCAATCTTGGCGAGCTGCTTGTTGACGCCGCCCATACGCGAGGACGCACCCGCAGCCAGAATTATGCAAGAAATCATTTCGATCACCTGAAAAAATTTTGATTTGGAGGTATCGGGGCAGTCAGCCCCCATACCGCAGCCTTACCCTCTCGAGAGGACACCGCCTAAGCCGTATTCCCCATCCCGTCAGAAATTCCCGTGCAGCTTAAAGTAGTTGAGCTCGCTCTCCAGATTATTCAGCAGCTTGCGTATAACGGGCTGGTGGATATTCCCCGTAAACTCGATATAAAACATATAGTCCTCGGGGAATTTCTTCTTGACCTCTATCGGCAGCGGCTTTGATTGTATCTTGGTCATGCTGAGCCCGTTGACGGCGAATTTTGTCAGCAGCCTGTACAGCGCCCCCGAGATATTCGGGATAGAGAGCGATACCGCCACTATCTGCGCGCCATCGTACACCTCCAACTGCTTTGAGATACAGATAAACCGCGTGCAGTTGTCGGGATCGCTTGCTATGCCCTTGCGGAGTATATCCAGCCCGTGCATTTCCGCGCATTCCTCAGAGCAAATGCAGCCGAGCTCTCCACTCGGGTTCTCGGAGACCATCTGCGCGGCGGAGGCGTTGTTGTGGTAGGGTATCACGGTAAGCCCGCCGCGGGACTCTATGTATTCCTCGCATTGGCGTATAGCCTGCTCGTGCCCGAAAAGTATTCTTATATCTTCTTCAGAAACCCCTCTTTTCGCCGCCAGAACATGGGCGCACTCCACCGTTATGGTGCGGTTGATGTACACTTTGTGCTTCTCCAGCAGCTCCATATTCAGCGTGACCTCGCCCGCGGTGCTGTTTTCCACGGGGATTATACCGTAGTCCACGTCGCCGTTCTCCACCGCCTCGAAAACCTCCGAAAAAGCCGCGTAATAGCTTATGCTGCCGCTGTCGAAAAGCGCCTTGCAGGCGGCGTGACCGTAGGCTCCCTCAATACCCTGGACGGCTACCGATGGGCGCTCCTTTATCCGTGAAACGTGCGGTATTTCGTCGGCGGGAGTTATCTCGTTTATCTGGCTGCACTTAGAGATGTCCATTATATTCATGAACAGGAATGCGGCGCTTTTGCGGAGCTTTTCTGGAGTGTTCGCCTTAACGTTGTCAATAATGAATTTTTCCCTGTCCCGCTGGAATACCACCATATTGTTCGCCGCCTTGTATTTCGCCACCTCGTTGGCGAGCTCCATGCGGCGCAGGAAAAGCTCCAGTATCTCGTCGTCGATACCGTCTATCCTCTGCCTTATCTCACTTAAGTCCATTATATCTCCTTTAATTTACGGGTATTCTTCCGCCGGGAAGCGGGCTCGTGTCCTCGGTGAGCGGCTCGTCACGCTGCTCCTGCTCCGAGGTCTCGGGCTTGCTCTCCTTGAAGTTCCGAGCGGCGTAGACGATTATAGTTTCGCCCTCCTCTACGTTCACCAGGTCGCCGATTTCCTTGCTGCATTCCGCCACGTATCCGTCGTCAACGTCGTTGGTGCGCTTGTTCTCAACGGAATACTTTATATTAAGATTGTTAAGCTTGCTTATATATTCGGGGAGGGTAACGCCGACATAGTCTGGCAGCGGCACAAGGCTGCGTCCCTTGCTTACCTTGACCTCTATCTGTATGCCCTCGGAGACCATCGTTCCCGCGTTTATCGACTGGTCGTACATCATTCCCGCGGAGTATTCCTCGGAGTATTCATAGTCTGGAATAAACGTGAACGTTCCCTCATAGCGGGAAACGGTATTCTCAAAGCTGCGGTTGGTGAAATCGGGCAGGGATATATTCGCGCCTGCCGCGGAATTTGAGCTATTGGTATCGTCTGACGTTTCGGGCGCTGTGGGAGCTTCTCCAGACCCCTGCTCCGAGGTGTCGGCGGGAACGCTCCCGCTGTTTGTGCCCGGGCTTTCACTTGTAGCGATATCCGGCGGCTCGGAGGAGGAATTATCGGGCTGAGGCGCGAACGCTCCCCCCAAAGTCATGGCAAAAACTATCGCAAAGGCTATCAGAACCGCTCCCGCGATACCCAGAACTATGAGGGTTTTAACGCGCTCCTTTTTCTGCTTTGCGAGCTTTTTCTGCTGCTGTTTGGTAAGCGGTCGGTCGGATACGGGCTTGCCGTCGCTGCCGTATTTCGGCTGCGCGAACAGCTTGTCTACGAACTCGGTTATGCTCCTTATGCGGGATTCGGTGGACAGCCGCATTCCGTTCATAATGACCTTTGATATGTTGGCGGGAACATTGCGGTTTATCATCATCGGCTCGAGCATACTCCCGCCCGTTCGGGCTATCGCTTCCTGGGGATTTGCCCCCGTAAGAACGCGGTACAGCACCGCCGCGATACCGTAAACATCCGTCCAGGTACCGTTTATCTCGTTTGTGTACTGCTCGGGAGCGGCATACCCCGCGAATACCTCGCAGGCAATCTCGGTGTTTGTGGTGCGGGCGGCGGATATGGAAAATCCGGTCAGCTTTAGCTCCATCTTGTCCGTTACAAAGATAGTCTGCGGAGAGATGCCGCGGTGGATTATTCCCGCGGAATGGATAAGGCTTATGGTGGTCAGTATCGGCGGGAAAAGCTCCTTTACCTGCTCCCACGACATTTCCCCCGCAGAGTTAGCGAGGTAGGTTTTGAGCGATATGCCGTTGATAAACTCAAAGACGGTGTAGCAGGTGTTATTCTCGTAGAAAACGTCCAGAACCGTCTGTATGTGCGACATTCCGCGGGACTTCATAAGAGACTTGCCCAGGTCGGCGAATTCCGACATATAGGTCTTGTAGAGCGGCATCATGCCTGCACTTACAACTATCTCCCCCTCGCCCTTTTTCCTGGAACAGAGGGTGTCGGGCATAAATTCCTTTATTGTCACCTTTATCCCCGCGGCTGTGTCAAAGCCTATATACACCGCGCCTTCGCCGTTGTAGCTCAGCAGCTTTCCCACGATATAGCGCTCGTTGAGAAAGGTCTTGGGCGCGAGATACGCGGGAATGCAGGGTGTGTTCTCCTGATATCCGCAGAGCTTGCAGGGACCGTCATAGGTCTTGTCGTTCATGCAGCCCATGCAGAGAGTAGTTTCTTTTATCATAGGTTTTCACCTTTCGGATATAGTTCTATACTCTAATACTATACTCCAAATCAGGCAAAAAGTCAACCGTTTTAGGGCGCATTTCAAAATTGTATCCAAATTGTAACTTTTTCTTTTGCATTTTGAATATTTTTGCGCCGCTCCCGACGATGTTTGTTGGGTATAATGACCAATATAGGTAAGAGGCAATAATTGAGAACCGTAATTATCGGCTTACAATCGCAGGTAAAGTTGATATAAATGAAAATTTATGCTGGCACGCTAATTTTTTGTTAGATTTATTGTGT
>CAMWLH010000036.1 GCA_947175045.1 uncultured Clostridia bacterium
TCTTCATATAGTAGCGAATAAATCAAAATATAAATTTCATCATCTTTTGTCCATTGAGCATAACCGGCGTCAGAATCCGCTGCGAAACCTTGACTTAAAAATTCGTTTGCCATTTCACACGTTATTGCATAAATGTCAGGCTCGGAAACATAAATTAAATTCAGCTTATCAAGTAAATCCATTGTTATTTTTTGAGCGTCAGATTTCGAAAAGCCCGTAAGTTCATCCGGCATATTGTCAAAATGTAATTGTTCAACTGCTGTTGAAAAATATCCGTAGTTGTATTTTCCTATTAATTCTTTGTTGTCAAAGGTGATCCTGCCTGATTCCAAAATCAATCTCCAATTATCCTCAGTATCGTAAACTTGAATAATTTCATCAGGAAAATCATCACTGGGCGTCTGTGCGTCATTGGTGATTGTTTTTTCTCCGATCAACTCTTTTTTGATTGCTTCATTGTCCCATTTTCTTACGGAAAGGTCAATTGCTCCGACTTCATTTATCATATTTTCCGGCAAATCAACAGAAACAGTCAAATTTTCAACTTTATTGTTATATTGCGGTTCATTATTTTGAGATATAGTGGAATTTTCTGATATAATACCGCTCTCATCTACAGGTGATTCACCCGTAGGATAGCAACCGGATAGCAAAAATGATAGCGTAACAACATTAAAGACCACATTCACTAATTTGTATGTTTTCATATAAATGATTCCTTTCTAATAAAACCGGGCACAGTTTTTTATACTGCGCCCGGTTTACAAAATCGTCGATAGAAATACAACGATAATCAGATATGTACTCTATTACGGACGCCAATACCCGGCAACTTCAGCACCGTTATACCCACAGTTGGCATGAAGATAACAATACGATCCTATGCCACGAGGTGTTGTGTATGTGAGCGTGTACTCGTCTGAAGGACTTGTAATGGTTACCGACTTGCTGAGCTGATTGGAGCTTGTAAGGGTTTTCTCCTTGTATATTGAGACATATATAGGAGATGACGAAGAAACATACCCACCAGTGGTATACAGCTTTGCATAGTCTTCATTGTCTTCCTTTTCTGCTTTTGCCGACCATGTGGAATCACCTTTTCCATTTAAATCAAAGAAAAAGTAATTATCCGTGTACGCCGCAAAAGCGCCAACGCCCAATGCGCTTACAGTAGCGGCAGCTGCCAGTGCGGCTGCGATCTTTTTAAGTTTGTTCATATTACTTACGAACCTCCTTGATTTTCGTGGGCACAGTTATGATGATCGGTCATAACTTTTGTCCTTAGTCTTAAGTACTCCAAAGTTAACCTTGTGCTGTCATTTTAGCACAAACAATTCTCTCTGTCAACGGGTTTGTGAAGTATGGTCGAATCTTGTGAAGTTTTGCAGCGAATTTCATCATTATATCGAAAACAGAACAAAAAATCCTGCCGATCATCATGATCGGCAGGAATAAATATGTTCACATTCATTACTCTTTGTGCAGTTCCGCGCGGCTAATAAAAGTTAAGTCATCTTCAAAGAAATCATATGTTCCATCGTATTTTTTCGCAATGAATTTTCCGGAAACTCTTAAAATGCTCCGCGAAAAACGGGGCTATTCTCAAAAACAGCTTGCCGATGTTTTGCATGTTTCAAAAAATTCCGTTTCGCATTACGAATTGGGTGTTTGCATGCCCAGCATAGACGTAATTATAAACATGGCTGATATCTTTGATGTTTCCATAGATTATCTATTAGGAAGAAGTACTGTAAATTTATCAAAAAGACTGTTGGAGAAACCGATTGAAAAGAACACGACAGCGGGAGCCGTACTGGAATCCATACTGCGGTTAGACAAAGAACACAGAAGTGATATGCTGAAGCTTCTGCGCTATATTGTCAAAGATAACAATGCCCACAAATAGCGATATCCTCCCATTATCTATTATACCACTAACTTCCGGATAAGTCAAGTTATGTTGAACCTCCACGCAATGTTTTGCTCATTGCGCGGAGGTTTTCTTAATTTTACCCTAAAACAATGCAAAACTTCACAACATCCTGCAAAACTTCACAAACCAGTTGACAACCCCGTGCTGTTATTGTATACTAACGGGTGAAAGAGGGTGCGTAAGATGGTGTGTTGGATATCGTCCAAAATTCTGGTCTTTATTTCCAAATTTATGGAAATATCACCCGAAATGAAAGACGCATATCAATATGGGATAGAGATCACTGTCTCGTCCATCTTTAACATAATACTTGTTTTACTTTGTTCGATGGCTTTGGGAGATATTTTTGCGGGTATAACATATCTGTTCGTCTTCATCTTCTTGAGGTCGTTTACCGGCGGATATCATGCGACAACATACTTTAGGTGCAATATAACAATGGTTTTTACTTTTCTTATTACCTGTGTATCCTATAAAATAATAGTGCATTACGAACTTCCGCTTTTCATTTGTGAAGCGATAGCTTTAATAAATCTGATACCTATCGTTATTTTTTCGCCAGTGCCAAATAAGCACAAGCCGTTGATTGATTCGCAAAGAAAGCGCTACTATAAATTATCGCTTTTAATCGCTTCGGTATTATCCTTGGTTGGATTGATACTGTATACATTGGAAATTTCCGTTGGTGCAATGATTATCATAACCGTAACCATGGTATCGGTACTGATAATAGTTGAAATCTTTATGCAAAGGAGGGGATCCAAAAATGTGCGGATAGGCGTTCACAAGCGAATGGCAGATGGAACTTACAAAAACTGCTCCGTACCATACGGCTTTATCTACAAGGACGGAAAGATAGTTCTCGATACGGAAAAGGTTGGAACAGTACGGCAAATTTTTGAATGGTATGCCAATGGGATTGGCGCAGAGGAAATATCGGCACGACTGAATAGAAACGGAGTCCCCGCTCCATTCGGAAAGTGCTGGCGAACCCCGCGTATTTTAGAAATCCTTGCAAACGAAAAGTATGTCGGCGATACCTTGCTGCAAAAAAGCTTCATGACAGACACCCTGCCCTTTCGTCAGACCGCGAACCAAGGCGAGAAGCCGCAGTATTACATCAGCGGTACGCACCGCCCAATAATAGAACGCGGTCTGTTCGAAGAAGTTCAGTCTCTGATAAAATCACGAAAACCGAACAATGATTTCAATTCGCAGCCGAGTGTGTTCCGCCGCAAAATAAAATGCGTATGCGGAGGAACGTTCAGGCGAAAAAAGAACGGTTACAAAATATATTGGGTATGCCGAAATCACGACCACAAGAATATTGGAGATTGTGACATCAGGCAAATCGGCGAGTGGATATTCCAAAGCGCCTTTATAAGGCTGTGTAACAAACTCCAAGCGCATTACAAAGCGATCCTTGCACCAATGCTCCGACAACTCGAAACACTTTCCGAAAAGGAAAATCGGGCAACACACAGCTTGCGGAACTTCGTAAAGAAATTGCTGAAATAAAACAGCAAACCTACTTGCTGACCATGCTGAACTCGCAAGGAACGCTCGATAGCGCATACTTCAAGGAACGCACACAAGAACTTGACCGAAAACTACAGACTGCACAAAAGCAGTTCCATGCCAATCTTGACGATAAGGACGGCGAAAGGTTTGACGAGTTGCGTAAACTGATCGGAATATTCGAGAGAGCCGAACCGATCGCCGAGTTTGATGAAATCAAATTCGGACAGATCGTAAATAAAATAACCGTGCTGTCGGAATTGGAAATACGGTTCGACTTAATTGGCAATATAGGCTTTACGGAACAAATTGCGAGGTGAGAATATGCTGAAAAACAGAAGTATACCGTTCGGTTATTGCATGGTGAACGGAAAATATGCGCTGAACGCTCCCGAGGCAGATGCGGTGCGGAAAATCTTCGCCGACTACATGGGCGGCAAATCGCTGAAAACCATAGCCGCGGAAATGCAGATACCATATAATATTGGCAAGGCGGTCTGGAATAAGAACATGGTATGCCGAGTGCTCGAAAACAAGAAATACATTGGTGAAAACGGATATCCGCAGATTATTATCGCAGAGGACTTCGAGCAAGCGGCTCGCATAAAGGCAGAACGGAACACATACCGCAAAGCCGCTCCACGGGACGAGCCGAGGCAAGCAGAGGTGACGATTATGGAATACGAACCGACCGAGGAAATTCAGCGCATGACCAATGAAATAAATCGACAGCTCGATTCCGAAAATTCCGATAAGGAAAAGGTTGAAGCGCTTATAATAATGTGCACTCAATTAAAATATACGACCGTAAACGAGGTGAAAATATGATAGGAACGGCAATAACGGCACCAAGCAATATGCGGATCGTGGTTATACCCGCGAAATCCCGTGAGGAAATTCAACAGGCTGAAAGGCGGTTAAGAGTGGCGGCATACTGCCGCGTCAGCACCGACCAAGAGGAACAGGAAAGCAGCTACGAAGCGCAGATCGGTTATTACACCGAGAAGATAAAAAATAACGCGGAATGGACGCTTGCCGGAATATTCGCCGACGAAGGCATCACCGGAACTCAAGCGAAGAAGCGTCCCGAATTTCTGAAAATGATAAGGCTCTGCCGACAGGGAAAAATTGATATGATCCTTACAAAATCCTTGTCGAGATTTGCCCGAAACACGGTCGACAGTCTGAAATACATACGCGACCTTAAAGCGCTCGGGATCGCCGTTGTGTTCGAAAAGGAAAATATAAATACTCTTGAAACCGATACCGAAATGATGTTGACAATCATGTCATGTTTCGCCCAAGCGGAGTCCGAATCCATCAGCAAAAACGTATCTTGGGGCATTCGACAGAGTTTCAAAAACGGCAATGTACCAATGCAGTACGCGCGGCTGCTTGGTTATCGAAAAGGCGATGATGACAAGCCCGAAATAGTTCCCGAGGAAGCGGAGATCGTCCGTGAGATTTTCTGCCAATACCTTGACGGCTCGAGTATGGAACAGATTGCGAATCGCTTGAACCAAAAAGGTCTGACAACAAAGGGCAGCGGCTCGCCTTATCGGAAAATCGTAATTCAGCGTATACTGACAAACGAAAAATACACGGGCGACGCGCTTCTGCAAAAGACATATATAACCGACTGCATTACCAAAAAGAGCCGTAAGAACAACGGCGAGCTGCCGATGTATCTGGTGAAAAATCACCATGAGCCGATAATATCCCGAGCCGACTTCAATCGGGTGCAGGAGGAAATGGCAAGACGCTCGGCAAAGCGCTCTATTGCCGAAAAACTTACAAAAACAAATCAGGGGAAATACAGCGCAAAGTACGCACTCTCCGAACTCCTTGTCTGCGGAGAATGCGGGGAGCATTACCGTCGAGTAACTTGGACAGCAAAAGGTTTCAAGGAAATAAAATGGCGGTGCATAAGCCGAATCCAATACGGCAAGAAGAAATGCCACAACTCGCCTACTGTTGATGAACAGACGCTCCACAAGGCGATTGTTGGTGCGATAAATGAATTTTGCGAGGTCAAGGACGATGTGGCAAAGGCTCTTCGGGAAAGCATAACCGAGGTGCTTGACCCAAACCTTAACGGGAGCGTACAAGCGGCACAGCAGCGGATCGATGAACTGGCACACAACATGGATGAACTGATAAGGCTGGCGACCGTTCCCGAAACAGCCGCCACAGCTATGGCGGATATCGAGAAATTCAGCGAGGAAATGAAAACGCTGCGGGAATTCATCGAAACCGAAAAGGCGAAACAGATGACGGCTCAAAGAGGCTCCGCCGAGCTTGACTCGGTTCTGGAACGGCTCGAAAACGAGGACTTCACTTTGATAGAGTATGACGATGTGGCAGTGCGGCAGCTTATAGAAAGGGTCACGGTAGAGAGCAAGGTCACCATAACGGTGACCTTTAAAGGTGGCTTTGAGGTAAGAAAGGAACTAAATGGAAATTGAGATTCCGGCATGGCTTTATGAACTGCTTCTGACTGAAGCAGCAGAAACGGGTTCCGCGATTGAAGAAATCGCGGAATTTTGCTTTAGAAAATTTATGGATAGGAGCAATAACAATGTCGACTAACGAAAAAAAGGGCGTTACCATCAAGATTGACGCGGATTTGCACGCCGAGGTCAAGCGGTACATTGAGGAACACGGCATGACGATGGGGGATTTCGTAGCTTTGGCTTTACAAGATGAACTTCACCCGAAACTTAATATTCAGGAGGACAGGAACATGGGTAATATGAGAACACTGGCATTCCAAGTGCCGGAGGAACTTTTTCAGAAGATCAAGGATTATCTGCAACGCAACAACATGACACAGAAGCAGTTCGTGATCGGACTGATTGAAAACGAGATCGAGCGTGATCTGCGCCAACGCGCAGATATGGGTGAAGCACCGACAGATTCCGAGAGAGTGACAAAGGAACGTGCAGAACAGCAAGAAACAGCCGCTGTGGGCGATTGTGAGAGCGTTTCCGAGGAAGTCGGGGAACAATCAGAGGAACAGGAAAGCACCGATTTTTCGGACGATTTTGACAGCGATAGCGATGAAACCGAGGACTTGGATGACGAGATGGACGAGACCGAGGATCAAGGGATGTCGCTGGGAATGCAAATGAACAATAAGCAGTCTTACAGCTAAAGACGGACGATATGTACCTCGTTCGTCTTTAGCTGTAAGGTCACTCTTGAAACAAATCGTGAACAACGCCTTTTGCCAAAAAGACGTCAAGTTGCACAAATTGCAATGTTGCATTTTGTCTAAAAATTAGATTTTATTACCATTCACGCAGGATTTCTGCCATTCACGCAAAACGCGCAAAAAGGGTATTGCAAAAAATACCAAAGTATACTATAATAAACATAGGTAGATTTGTCCAACGTTGGATAATTGTATATTATCGCTATGTGTTTCAAATGACGAAAAATCCAGCTGTGCAATTTGACAACAATCTTTGTGTGGTGTTGCTTTATGACGCCCCTTTTTGTTTTGAATGGAGGATAAAATGAATTTTAAAAATTTAAAAGAGGTTCAAACAGGTTTATTAACCAAAGAAGAAGTTAGTCGTTTATTAAACGAGGAATATGGTATGTCTTTTATAGAACATCCACAAAATCCCTTGCTTTTGGGTTCACATGCTCTGCTGAAAGTTAACACAAATATAGGTGTATCAGATAGTGATTGTTTAGATGATGAGTTAAAGAAATTAGATAAGATTTCTGGATTAAAATATGCACCAGATTCAATTATGGATCATACAATAGTAGATCTAAAAAAGCCATTATGGAAATACATGGTGGAAATGTTGCATAAGCCAATTGGTACCCTTCCGCATTATACCACGTATAGGGAGTCGGACGGCATTGACAAAAACAGATTTCTTGAAAAAATCATAGAAATGGCGGAGGGTGGAATTAGTTTTATGACACTACATCCAACATCTTCTTTGCGATTACTTGATATAGCCAATAAGAATAGGTCTATTAGTACTACTTCAAGGGGAGGGGTTATAGTATTAAGAGATGCGCAAATAAACAAGCGTAACACGAATGTCATCGTTGACAATTTTGATGAAATAATTAATGTGTTTAAAAAATATAATATGACTATGAGTATTGGGACCACATTTAGACCCGCACGCATAGATGAAGCTTTAGACGCTGTTCAGCTTGACGAAATAAAACTGCAAAAAGAATATATTACATATGTTAAGGCAAAAGGTGTCAATGTAATTATGGAAGGTGTAGGTCACATAGCGCTTCGCGATATTGCTAAGTATTGCGAATTGATACGCGATATTAATACACCAATCATGCCGTTGGGGCCAATGCCAACAGATGCGACTATTGGTTTTGATCATGTTACATCAGCTATTGGCTCAACAGTAATTTCAATGAGTGGAAATGTAGCTCTTATTAATTCTGTAACTAGGGAGGAACACACAGGTGGCGTTCCTAGAATAGAATCTATAATTGAGGGACTTAAGACAGCTCGTACAGTTGCACATTGCATAAATCTCTTAAGATTTGAATCCTATAGTAAAATTGACAGAACGATTTCGGAAAAACGTGCATATGCAAAGTCATGTGTTATAAATGGCGGAATTTTTGATGATGGTACACAGGATTATTCAGAAAATGAGGGCTGCGCAAGATGTTGTTATGAATGCCCCTTATCATTATTAAAGTAAATGGAGGTTTTTAAAAATGAATTTTGTATATTCTGCACCAACTAAGGTTTATTTTGGAACTATAGATAATGGGAATTTCTGCTCTGAAATTGGGAGATTTGGAAAAAAAGTATTAGTTTTATCAGGAGGAAAGTCTACAACATGCATTGCCGAACAAATTGTTTCTATACTAAAAAAAGACTTTTCTACAGAACTGTATAGCGGGGTCGCGACTAATCCATCTTCAGAGTACATTGAGTATATTGCAAAAAATGCATCTATTCCAGATGTCATAATTTCTGTTGGAGGAGGGAGTGTTCACGATTCAGCTAAAATACTTTCTATACTTTTTACACATGTAGGCACTATAGAACAATTTACGACTGATGGGAATTTAGGGCCTGGTAGTATCACAAGCAAGACTTTACCGTTAATAACTGTACCCACAATTTTTGGCTCAGGAGCAGAGGTTTCGCCAGCAGCACTTGTTCGTATCAACAACAAGAAAAAAGTAGTCTTTAATCCATATGGCTATCCAAGAGTGACATTTATTAATCCACTCTATGCGTCCACTTTATCAAGAAAGTGTTGTATAAATACTGCATTAGACGCTTTGGTTCAAGGAGTTGAATCTTTTGTTTCAACTAAGGCTCAGGATTTTTCAAGGAGATTTTCGTACTCTGCAATTGAACGCGTCATTAAGAGTTTACTGGAACTTAACAATCCAGAAAACAGTCCTAAGGTGCTTGAACAATTAGCTTTGGCATCAATAGAAAGTTTGTATGCTGTTGGACAGTCTACCGTTGGGGCTGTTCATGCAATTTCGGATCCTTTAAGCGGAATTTTTAATTTACACCATGGTGAAGCCGTAGGACTCTTATTTCCTCAAGTAGTAGAGGTGAATTATCACTCAGCAAAAGAGATGTATGATTATATCCAAAAATTATTTGACAAAATTTTGGGCGCAGAATCAACTTCCCTTTCAAATGCCATAATTAATTTTTATGATCAAATAGGGTTTGACTATAAATCAATCGCAAAAGGGCTTAATACATGTGGCATAAAAGATAAATTACAATGCTGTATCCAGGATTCATACAATGGGGATATGGATGGCAATCCCCGCGACTTAAATGATTTGCTAATTGCTGAAATTTTGGAAAAGACATTGATATAATTAAAGCAATCTTGCATAATTACCACCTATCGGGTCTCATTGGCATTTGCTTGCAAATTATAAATAATTTTCCCCAATATCCTCGAAACATGTCAGTATTACTTCGTGGTTTTGGTAATATGCCGAAAAAATGCTAACGCAACTGTGCAACAATAGTTATTTGGTATTTCCTTAGAAGTGAATGTAATAAAAAATCATTTCTTAAGACATTGGAATAACATTGAAGGGGAGGCAGAAAAGTTGAAATTTGATGAAGAAAAGGTACTAAAAGGTATTGAGCATGCAAAACAATGCATAATAAGTCACCAACAAAAGATATCTTTTGGAGGACATGAATATCTCACATGGCCATTGTTTTTTTTAGAATGCTCAACCCAAAATTCTGACGTCGATGTTTGCACTTCTGGACTTGGGGTCATGGCTTTATCAAACTTCGATATAACTGAAAATGAACCTCTAAAATGCACCATTTCTGATAGTATAAATACATTAATTTCAATAAGAAACGATGATGGTTCTTGGCCTTCAAAGATATCACTAGTTTCAAGAGATGTTTTTTCTATGGAGGGCGTAATAAGCGATACATATTATGCTTTATCAGCACTTCTATCTGTAAAATTTCTCTCTGAAAATCCCTTAGTAAATGATATTAGAAACCTTAAAACTAATGTTAAATTGGATTCGTTAGACGAAAGAATAGAGTTTGTGAATGAAAGCGTCAATTGGCTATTAGATAACAGGGTTGAGCATAATCAGGGGTGGCAATATACAGGTGTCAATTATTTAGAAAATCCGTCAGATAAAGAAATATTACCTGCATACACGTTACCAACAGCCTATGCAATAATTGTTATGTCAGATATTCTAAAAATAGTTTCCGAAATAAGACCTAATCACGAACTTGTAAGAAAAATTCAAATGGCAATAGGCAACTCAATAAAATGGTTTCGCGATATACAATCTAATAATCATTCCGACTGTGGTTTTGGCATTAAGCGTGGAGAACGTTCAAGAATTGGAAATACTGGTCGTGTTATAAAAGCGTTGTGTAATGCTTTAACACGAGAAAATGAAGACATGATTGAACCTGTCTTAAATAAAGCTGTTGGCTGGTTAATCAGAAATTACAAGCCATCAAATTTGTTATTTATAGATGTATGTGAAGATTTTCAGCAGTTGATAATAGAAAAAGAATCCGGGCAATTTAAAACAGCATATAGACGATCTAATAACCATGAATCTTTTGCAGAACCAATAATAATTGATTCTTTCATGGCTTACCTAGAAAGCATAATTGGAAAAAAATCCAAATTTATATCTAAACATCGCATATTTCAAAAAATTGCATTGGCTGTTTCTAATTTGCTATTATTCCAAGTTAATGGTGGTGATCAAGATGGTGCAGTTAAATGCCGTCGGATTGCTCCAAGTGAGCAATTAACAATGTATTCTACAAGTGACTTCATAAATTCATTATTTAAATTGCACAAAGATACTTTTTTATTTAAAAAGGTAAAACATAGTACGCCTCGTAGCATTGTCATTGTTGTACTCAGCTTGTCTTTTGTTATTGCGTCATTTCTAATTCCTATATTAACTAATAACTATTCTTATTGGTACACTGTTCCCATCGGTATTGTAATTGCAATATTTATAAATATCATATCAAATAAATTGTTGTAATTGGACATCTGTCAGAACCCAAATTGGACACCTGTCGAAATCTGAACCCCCAAGGTTCGGACAACGGCAGGTGTTTTCTTATAATCCCTTTAACAATGCGGCTTAACGGTTGCCGCGTCAGGATTTCAAAATGGACACCAAGTCCAAAACAGTCCAAAATCGGATACTAAACATGAAAAAAGGTGGAATCCGAACCCATAGTGTCCGATTTAAAATGTGAAAAATCCGCATAGTATAGGGGAATATTAAGATGTTGTCTATTTTCAGCGTGTCATATAACATATTTATGGACACCAATACTTCAAAATCCACACGAGTGTCCAAATCTATTTGGTCACGATATCACATAACAAAAAGGCCCTGTGATTGATTCCTCGAAATTGAGAAATCATTCACAGGGCTTTTCGTCAAAATATCCAATTTCAACCAAGAAAATTTTGTAGGGGAGGGTTCAAGTCCACTTTCGTGTCGAAAATATCTGTGGACCGCGAATCCTGTTTTTCACAAGATTTATGCCCACAAATGGCTTTGCACAGCCGTTTGTGGGCATAATATCTTTT
>CAMWLH010000037.1 GCA_947175045.1 uncultured Clostridia bacterium
ATGATATACTTATTATGTAAACAAATATTTACAACTTACTATCAAATGACGCTTTCTTACTTCGCCACTTCGTCAAAAGGTGCTTATAATTGACAAAAGTGCGCTGTTTTGAAGAAAAATGACCGTTTGTTCCGATTTTGCTACCGCTTGTCGTTTTTCTGTTGACTTTTGTCAGTGGGGTTGTTATAATATAAAGAATATTTGGGCTTATGTCCGCTTTGGCAATAGTATATAACTGTAAATAATCTGTTGTTAAAGCGAAAATATTATATTAAAAAGTACAATTAGGGGGGCTTGTGGATTTATGTCAGAACATCCTAAAAATCTGGAAGAAACAGCGCTTTGGAAAATATATATAGAAAAAGTATCTGAGCAAGATAGCAGTCGTAGAATATGGGTTAAAAAGGTTTATGATAATGCAGTAATTTATTTAAAACGTGTTTGTGAGACATTCCCGAACTATACTTTACATGACGAAACGCATGTTTTGAATGTTATGTATGCAATGGGCGCTATTCTTGGAGATCAAATCGGAAATTTAAGTGTTGGAGAAGTTGAGCTTCTCATTTTAGCCGCGTCGCTTCACGATATAGGAATGGTGTATGATGATGCAGAAATGGAAAACGTTTTTAATGATGAAAGAAAATGTAAACACTTTCTTAAAGAAAATAGTCCAGAACTTATAGGTGTTCCACACACCGATTGGTCGGAAAATACAAGGCAATGGTATCTTAGATCACTACACCCTTTTCGGATTCACGAAATACTTCGTACTGATGAATGGAATGCTCTTATTGATGAGCGTCCTCAAAAAATTGTACCCGTGCAAAATATAGTTGCTGTATGTCAATCACATGGCGAGGATATTTCTTCAATAAAAAACAATCCTTTGCTGAAATATCTACCAGCAAAGGAAACAGAACCTCTTTTTTGTGCTATGCTTTTACGTCTGGCAGATTTGTTGGATTTTGATGATACCCGAGCTCCGCAGATTCTTTTTAAGTATGCTGCTGACAATGAAGAGAGTGTCAAAGAGTGGAGAAAGCATATGGTTTCTACGGGATTTAAATATCCACAGACACCTTCAAGGGATGAGCTTATTTTCTCGGCTGAATGCAAAGAACCGTGTGTTGAATATTCTATTCGTGACTTCTTGGATTGGATCGACATTGAACTAATCAATTGCAAAAAATTACAAGGACTCTGTTATAAAGACTGGCAGCGAGGTTTTTCGTTTCCGCGCTCTGTTTCTGGGGACGGTATTATAAGTGATGGCTATGTAAGCGATAAATTTATGCTTACAATGGATCAAAACCGTATATTGAAACTACTAACCGGTGAAAATTTCTACTACAGCAATGATGCTTTCATACGCGAATTGCTCCAAAATGCTATTGATGCGACATTGTTACGCGGTAAATTGGATAGTAGTTTTAAAGTCGAAAATGCTCGAATTGATCTTTGGGAATGGAACGACAAGGATGGTAACATTTTGTTTCGCATAGACGATCAGGGAACAGGTATGACATCTGGAATGTTTAAAAATTATTTCCTGAAAGTCGGCAATTCATATTACACATCAAAAGAGCTTAAAAGAGATTTAAGCAGCAGCGGAAAAGACTTCTATGGCATAAGCCGATTTGGTATAGGATTTCTTTCATGTTTTCTCTGCGGAACTGAAGCGGAAGTATCTACACTCTATTTTGACGATAATAAAAGCAGGGATGAATATGAGCTCGGCACAGGAGACAGAAATGGATATGGTCTGAGAATGCAGATTACCGGTCTTTCCGGATATTATACCCTTAGAAGCCAGGCTAACAATCATATAATAAAATCATCGTTACCCACACCTGAATCTGTTGATTCAGCGGCAAGCCCAAAACTAGAATATAACGGCTATCGGTCTAAAGCAGGGACGTCTATTGTTATAAAACTTGATCCTGGAAAATTAGGTGCAATTGATTTAAAGAACTCTGTCGAAAAATATATCTACGGTACACATATGCCGGTGTTTTACAATGGGCAAAGGCTCGGATATACTTATTCGGAGATAATGGAAGGGGCTCATAAACTTAACGGAGAAACTGTTTATGAACTTTCGGATAGAGAAAAAGAAGAATATGATAAGACATTTCCGAATGCCAAGGGACAATATCCAAAGATAGTTATAACGGCGATGCCGTTTGATACAAATGAGTATCAAGTAATACCCAATCTATCGGGAATTTGTGTAAAATATAAGTTAATTTTTGATAGCCCTCCACAGTGGCAAGTTAAGGATCAGACCTATACGATTTCAGCAGATTGTTGCATAGTTGACAAAACAAGGTATTTTAAATTATGTGCAAAAAACACAGGAAAGTATTCGTCGTCTTACATAAATGCAAATTTTGAATTATTATTAAAAAGATACGGTAAAAAAGAAGTGTACACCTTGAAACAGGCACTAGAGAAGTTTATGGCATGTCCCGTATCAACCGAGGAATTAGGTGATGCCTGGCTACCTTTTGCAAATGGTGATATTTCTAATATTTGGACGACCATTTTAGATAAAAGTCAAGAAGCAACTATACATATTGAACCAAATAGATTTAATGTTGCTTTAGAGCCACTGACCAATGTACAGCGCTATGGTATTTCGTACTTCTATCAAGGTGTTTTAACTAGTAATATTTTCTATGATAATCATTTGTCTTTTGACATAACTTTCTTTTTGGAGAATGAGCTACAGCCTGTTGTAGATATTGGACGTACCATAACTTCGGGGTTGCCATTAGAGGCGCTTATGGCAATAATTGGTATCGTATTATATCTTGATTTTGATTCCCCAATTAGTTCCTACTTCGACATAGGACATATTTCTTTACCCGAGTGTCGTCGCCTTCGTAATATTAAGTTAGGAAAATGGATATTGGAAACGCAGAATAAACATATCATTCAAGTACAAGAGTTTTTGCAGACTCCTTTAAATACTCTATTGATGACGCCTTTAAGTGATGAGTGTAACCTACAATTCAGGGCATTTAGTAACGATGCTTTAAAAATAATGCATAAATTTATATCAGCTTATTTTCAAGATACTTACGATATGAAAATATGTTATGAGAATGGACAATGTATTGTCTTTACCGAAAAGGAAAATACTGAATATGATGATACCTTCGATAAATTTCCGCCAATGATGTTTTGTAAGGCAGGAAGCGATAAAAGCCGTAGGTATCTTTGTTGCAGTAATAGTGAATGGCGGAGAGGCATTACGTTGGATCACCCGTTTGCTCAATGGCTTATTGAAAATGCCATAAAAATAGAATGCCATTTCCCACGTCAATTTCAACAAATTGTGTACAGCCTTTGTGATGACAATGCGCAACAAATTATAAAGACAGTTAATGAATTTCGTGAGCAAATTACAAAATTAAATGTTCGCTATGGTATCGACTTATCTTCATTGCCTAAGCTTACTGAAGAAGACTTTTGGGATCACAATTTATATGTATGATTATACTGAATTACCTGTCGAAATGCCACTCAATGTTCGGACAAAAATAAGTGGTTTGATTTTGAAACGATTTGTAACATTGTTACCGTAACGCTACGTAACGTTACATTTATCTGCTCTAATTAAATTTTGTGTATTTGATTTTGGTGCAATGCATGAGATAATTTAGGTACTAGAATCTAAACTTATCCTTATCAGTTAAAACAGCGCGTAAACGCTCAAATAACAAGCCGAAACACAGCAACCAATATAACTTCATTCCCAAATGGCAAGAGCGCCTTAAACGCGATTTAAGGCGCTCTGAATTTATGCCAAGTTTTAAACAGTCTTTCAACCGTTTTTTCAACAATATTTGCAAAAGTCGCCGTCGTAGCGTTACAACTGCGACAGCAGTTGTAATATCTATTCTAATCTATTCTACTTCTACTCTATACCGTTACGAAACGTTAATTGTAACGCTCTGTAACGGCGTTACCGTAGCGTTACACTTAGTGGCGCTAATTATAGGGAATAGTAGTATGTTCTGATTTTTTCAGCCATGAGCTTACGACGTTCGGCAAGAAAATCCAAGTAATCGTCGGCAGTCATGTTTACAACGGAGCGGGGAATGCAGTTTCGGTCAAGGTTGTCCCAAAACTCAGCTTCATCAACTATGGTTCCGATACGAATTTCTCCGCCTCTGCATTGCTCTAAAGCCTCTGTGAAGTAAACTTTTGGTTCTTTGTCGCCTATGGCAACATTTACTACCTTATCCACCGACGCAAAGTTAGCGACTTGATTTTGAATACGCTGTTCTGTTATTTCGTTTGAGTAGAGGTATGCCTTTGGGAAAATGTGATGAATATCACCATTTTTATTCGTTGCGACTTTGATACCAATTGTGTTATGCAAAAGGGATTTGTCATGTGAAAATATTTGAGCAGCAAGGTAAACGAGGAAATACGGGCTGTTGGGGTTAGCAACTTCAAGTAGCGAGACGAGCTGTGTACTCCAGAAATCGGGAGTAAGGAACGTGTTTTCGACTTTTTCTAAGTATTCGACATAACCTTGCTCCTGCATCTCCTTCAAGTCTTTGTTCATCTGCGTTTCAGCCGAGCCTGAATATCTTCCCGTAAGGAGGCTCATAACAAACCATCTTTGAACATAATGCTTGAGCTGTTGCTTGTTAACAGTGTTGCTGTGGTACATATTCAGATAGAATGTGTATGCATAATTAAGCGAGTTCTGCGACTGCAGGAGCTTTGGATACTCAAAGCCGGCTGAGGTTATAGCATTAACAAATTCAGTAAAAGTATATTCTTTCATGAAATTAAGAATACCGGTTCGCATTTTGGCAAATGTATCTTCCGAAATCGATTGCTTGTTGCACTTTTCAACAAAGTCTCTGCCGTCAAGCAACGCAACCAAATCGCTCAGCTTCGCCCTTCCGAATTGGTGCATAAACGCTACCTTTAACATATCCGAATAGGTGGGATAGTATATATCGCTGTTGTTGTTTTGCAGCCACACCATCGCTTTGAAGTAGTCTGTATGTGAAAAATCAACGTCTTGGGCGATATCCGTATAGGCAAGGGGTTGAACTACCAGATTGCAGAAATAGTCCACCGCCTTGCGCATATTACATCCGTCAAACTCATCGTGTGCCGCTATTTTGGACATAGCGAAATCTGCCTCGTTGAGCCGTTTACCTTGGGAGTTCAGCCTGACAAAGATTTCTGTTATCTCTGTGCTGTCCAGACTTTGGGAGAGGTCAATCACACCCAACTGTCTGTTTTTTATGCTCATAAGCCGTTCAAGTGAATCCTTTACAAGCTGTATATCGACATCGGGATTATCGTCAATATAGCTTTGATATAAGCTAATGATATCGTATGTAAATACAACGGATATGTCCTTGATCCACTGCTTGCTTTTCTCAATAGCTGGTGTAAGAACCTCAAATCGCCCATCTAACGGATTAAACGATATTTTTATATGCTTTTTCTGGTAGTTCGACGTTCTGACCTCATAACCTAGCAGTGCTGCCGCTAGAGATGTGACCCTTTGCTGACCGTCTATAAGCACGTTTTTCCCTAAAGAGGTGGTTCCGTCCTTTAGCCTGATATCAGGGCTTTTTGAGATTACCAGATAGCCTGTCGGATAGCCCCTGTACAGAGAATCTATGAAATCTCTGACCTGTGTCGAGCTCCACACATAAGGGCGCTGCATATCCGGGATCGCTATGCTGTCCGCCTGTACTAATCCCAAAATCACTTCAACCGAATACTGGTTGATCGAGTAGCTTGCGAAAGTGTTTGCCATGATGTCCTCCTGAAAGCTTTTTTGTACTATTATAATATATTTTGCAGTGAATGTCAATATTTTGCTGCAAACTTGACAAACGGCAATTCTAAAGAGTGAAATGCTTATTTTTGCATATTGCTTGACATATGTAAATTAAGTGCTATAATATAATTATACAAACAAAATGTTTGCATATGAAATTAGTTGAAAGGAGACGATGAAGATGAGGCAGGAAAGAGAATAAGGCGCTGCTTACTTTGGACGGACTGCAGCGCCTTATAAATAACTCAAACCCAAGAGGTTTGCTGTATTTATTATAGCAAATCCTCTTGGAAAAGTCAATAGTCTACTAGGAGGATTTTTTATGGACAATGAGTTTATGGCTGAATTAATGGCAAATCCATATGAAATAAACGGATCGAGAATAATAACGTTCAGCGACATGGCAAAGGTGCTTGGACAGAATAGAGCCAGCATGGTTCAGGCATTCAGAAGAAACATAGGCTGTTTCACGCAGAATGCCGATTTCTTTCATTTATCCAGCGAGCAATCCGTAGATATTGTTGGGATCAAAGCTCCTGTCGGTTGCTACGCTCTTACCGAAAGCGGTTTTATGATATTCTCGAAAAAAGCCAATATCCGAAACGCAGTTGGGAAGGAGATGATAAAGAAATACTTTCGACCCGAATCCACAATCGAGAATGGAATAACTCCACCCATTCAAACGGCTGAAACAGGCACTCCGGTAATTCGCTTTTCTGACATAGAGGCTGTTCTGATTCAGTTTAAGGAGTTGAGAACGCTTGTCTCGGTACTGTGCGATAACGCCATAAAAGAGGACGAGATGACGATGGCGCTCCATACGATTGAAACGGTTCTTAACGTAAAGGTTGCGGAGTTTGATAAACTGGTGTACTCCAACACATAGCATATAGCCGCCTCTGAGGAAATGATAATCTCAGAGGCGGCTTTGATTTATGTAGATCATGAAAAGGTTATTTACATATGTTTAGTCAAAATGCATAAATTACCGATTGGCAAATTGACACATTCAGCTTATGCGTTGATATGACACCATCTCTATATAACTTCATCACTTCTAAAACAGGCTTTATATAGCCGCATTAAGACGTCCTATGTTGCAAATGTTCATTATAGAGTGTTGGTAGTTTGTTGCTAAAATTTTTTTTGAAAATCTTGAAAAAATCGCTTGACAATTGCCATATGGCAAGGTATAATATAATTATAAACAAAAACATCTAGTAGATGTCAAATTCTGATAGTATAGGAGAACACGAAGATGAAAGTTGTTGAGTTCAAGAACTATGATGAGTTTGAAGCAAGCGGAGTCGCAGGACGTAGCGAGGTTGTGGCGTTGGTAAACCGCACCTGCAACGGCTTTAATCAAGTGTCAGCCGACCTTATGACCTACTGCAAATGCTGGCAGACAGCAGTCAGCCGTTTCTTCAAGGCTCTGGGCGATGACAAAAGGTTTGACGGCTGGAAAGACGGCATAATCGAGAGCTGCGAAAACGGCTGCTTCAGTGACAAGGAAACCGTATGGGTAGACGGAAAAGGCAGTGTTTACACAGGCGGCTACCATTGGTCGGTCGAGGATAACGAGGGATCATTCTACGTTGAACTTACGGTAGTGGTTGACTGAGAAACGCAAAGATCAGCAGGGGGTATGATTATGACACCTGAAGAAAGAAAAGCACAGGTGAAAGCCAAACTAAACATGCAAAGATGGGGGGTGACAGCATGATTCCGAATACATACGAGGTGTACGACGAAGAGACAGGCAGATATTACGAGATCACAGCAGATGAGCTTGCAAAAGAGCTTATGTGCTTAACGGACGACTGACAGTTAAAAGTATTTAAAGGAGGTTAGCGATATGACTAATGCGGTGCTTATAAGCGGAAAGGCAGAGGGCTACAAAAAGAGCCAGTGCGGCAGGACGTTTACAGTTGGTGAACTGATCGGGTTTCTGGAGCAGTTTGATGAGGAAACGCCCGTATTCCTCATTAACGACGGGGGATATTCATACGGCAGCATTACGGCGGACGATATTGCAGAAGATGATTTTTCTGATGAGGATTGAGGAGGAACGATTATGACAGATACTGGAATTATTAAGGTGTTCGTGACGAATTTAGGCAAGTACAATGAGGGCGAGCTTATAGGTGAGTGGGTGTCATTGCCCACTTCCGAAGAAGAATTGGCGGCGGTACTTGATAGGATAGGCATCGGTCCACAGTATGAAGAATATTTCATAACCGATAGCGAATCTGAGCTTGATGGATTGGAAATCGGTGAATATGATAGTCTTGACACGTTGAACGAAATTGCCGAAAGACTCCAGGAGTTTGACGAAACCGATATTGAGAAGATCGGGGCAATTCTTGAAGCATGTGAACGTGATATCGTGCAAGCGATAGAGAAGTTTGACGAGTACACATATTTCTCTGGGTACTCGATGAAAAACGTGGCAGAAGAGTTAGTTGATTGCGGTGCTTTTGGCTATATTCCCGAAAGTATAGTTTGTTACATTGATTATGAAGCAATTGCACGTGATTTAAGCTGCGACGGATATGTCGAAACCGAGAATGGGGTAATCCGTACCTATTAAGGCTTGAGGTTTTAAGGAAGTAAATGGAAATGAGGTGTTAAAATGAATGATGTCTACAAAATCAGGGGTATGAGCGATACTGAGATGGCTGTCGCGGCAAACGGGCAAAACTTCTTCGTTATATATGGAGAATGTGAACACGGGCATTATATAGCTGTTCCAAATTATGGAATAAGCGTTTGGGCAGAGGAATCCGATGATATTGAATTTAACGCAAAACGTTTGTCGGAATGCGGCTGTGATGAAGTGGAGGATAATGCTTGGACGATTGCGATGGCTATAAGTGAATATTTTGATGCCGAGGAACTGTAAGGTTTCTTGGCATTAAGCACAAAATGAACAGTTTTCCTTGCCTCCCGTTGGCATATGGGACGCTATGTTTATTGCAAACAAGATTTGACTTTCGGATACGTCATAAGCCACCGATAAATGCTCAATAAAAAATCTCCCCGCCTGCTGTTCTGAGCCGGTTGGGGAGATTTTTATATTAGAACCCGTACCAATAGCCGCTCAACGCTTGTTTTGCGACAAATTTCACGCCTTTCTTCGTTGGTTTTTCTTGACGTACATACAGTACGCCTGCGAAAAACCGCCTTGAAATGCGCGAAATTTGCTTCGCAATCCAAGCATTTCGGGCTATTGGTACAGGTTCTTAAGTTATTTCTTTCTGGCGGATACTATCTTTCCCGCTGTCCAAAGCAGTATGGTAACGCATATAAATACCAGCACGAACGCATTTATTTCCTCCTGCCAACGCAGGGCAAGCACGAGACCGTCCCCGACCAGCGCCGCGATCAGCGGACAGGGAGAGAACCTGTTCTCGCCGCCGCAGTCGTAAAAGCGCTTCAGCATTATTGTGAACATCACAACCATGCCCGCCGAAACAATTATCTCAATGGGAACAAACAGATATGCCAAGGAAATCCCGGTATGGTACACAACGGGAATAGACATGGAATAAGCCACGGTATACGCGAACGCCAACCATTTTGCGCACGCGACGCCCTGTTCCTTTACGCTTTGGAGAGTATGCGCCGCCATTGAGACCAGTATCATTCCGTAGGAGGCAAACTGTATCCCGGGGATAGTTCCCTCGGTATGTACCATGCCGCCGAAAAGGAGTATTCCCGCGGCAACGGCGAGCCGCCCGAAGAGCTTTTCCGTGTTTTTGTATTTCACTATCTGAACCGCGGCGAAAATGTACGCGCATACGATCGACACTGCCGTGAGAATTACCATATAGCAGTCAAGCGCGTCAAATGCCGAAAAGCCTATCTTAAAGCAGGTTATAAGGCTTATCGTCCTCTCCACTGTAAGTATGACAAAATAAAGCGCGAGAAATACAAATTTCACGATACCGAATTTTGAGCTTCTTTTTTCCAAAATTATCACCTTTCTTTTTGTACCGCAAGTCATTTTACTTGAAATATTCGTCCAGATACTCCCGCAGGCTGCGCGGGTCTTTTTTCAGCTTTGATTTTATGCTTTCCGCCTGCTCCGCGGTGTCGGTTATGACGTTCAGGTAGTATTTCTGCCTGCCGCTGTCGTCTTTTATGGAAATACCCATTGTACAGTTTCCCTTTGGGTTATTGGCGTAGCGCACCGAAAGAATTGAGCTGTGCTGCTTTGCCACGTCGCGGGTGTACACCCGCACAGCCTCCTCGAACATCTTCTCCCTCACGGACTGCGGGAGATCCTCCGCAAGCTCCTTAGCCGCCTTGATACCTATCGCAGTGTTGGAGTAACAGACCGCGCCCTCCTGCTCGGTTATTATGCAGTGGCGCTCGCCGATGGTCTCCAGTGCCTCGGTGAGGTCGAAATAATTTACCGCCTGCTCGTAGGAGGTGATCTCGATAAGCTGCTCCCGCGTAAGCGGACAGCCCAGCGAATATATCAGATGACATATGAGAATGCGTATCTGCTCCTTATCCTCTATTCTTATCCTTGGAGTTTCCATAAATTGATCTCCCTATTTTGTATCGGGCATATCTATCCCGTATGATTTAAGCGTTTCAATGTTTTCGGCTTTTCTGCGCTCAAGCTCTGCCTGAACCTTGTTAAATAATTCGGGATCACTGTGAACTTTTTCAAAGAAAGACTTTTCCTGAAGCGCAAACTCGCTTACTGCGTTTTTCATTATGCTTTCAAAAACGCTCTTATCGGTCTTGAAATACAGCATACCCTCGTTGTAATAATTACTTAGGTAAGTAGCGCCAAAGCTGCCGTCGTCGACTAAAGAAAGGCTCATACCGAGCTCGAAATGGTTTTCTATACAGGAATTGATAGTCACCGCTTTGTCGAGCGCAGGTAAGATGAACCGCTTTGTGAGTTCAAGCTCGCTTTCCATAGCTTTAAGCGGCTCTTCGGGCGAACTGGGGGTTGGGTAAAGACGCTCCTTAAGCTCGTCGTCGGTTTTTTCCAGATTGAGCTCTAAGCGATGAAGATAGATATTGCAATTGCCTGTAAGCCAATTCTCGCGCTTGGGATTGTGCGTCAAATCAATTTCCTGACGGTAGACTGTTGCCACGCCGCATTGTATCATTATATAATTATGCTCGGGGTCGTAACACTGCTTGTCGTTATAATAAGAAATAACGTGGATTATCTCATCGGTCACGACCCGCACAAAATACGGATATCTGCTCTTGATCTTCCTGAACCCCAACGGTTCGAGAGCCTCTCCGAAAACCTTGACAAAAGCCGCGTTTAAAGACATAGGCTTGCTTTTCGCAGCGACTTTCTTGAAATAAAACGCCATGATGTTCCTGTCGTCAGCTTTTTCCAAAACGTCATCAAAATCCGCGCATATATAATACGGGTCTATTTCCAAGAATGCCGCCATTTTACTCAGCGCGTCCTCAACAAAAACCTCGTCACTCTCCCAGACCTCGGTGAGCTGCTCCCATGTGCAGCCCTCCGCAAGGAGAGGTTCCCAACAGCCGCGGTCGCCTTTGGGAGCGTCCTCGATACCGTACCCTGAGC
>CAMWLH010000038.1 GCA_947175045.1 uncultured Clostridia bacterium
TTGACGCAGCAGACGGCGTGCTATGCCGATTTTTCCTCAAACAAGGTTTTTAGAGGTACCCTTTATATCTCCCTATTTACTGTTTTCTAGCGATACGATACTCGTCGTCGGGGCTGTAATAGGGACAATTGTCATTTGTGCCGCTCATAAACCTGTACATCTCGTCCTCGTCCAGGTTTACCAAGCAGACATAGCACTCGCACTCCTCATCAAAAACATAATTGACACAATCGTCACAATTCGATACACCCATAATTGCCTCCTGATTTTTTTGCGACCCGCCCGCAAAAACTCCGCTGCGCTCCGTTTTCACGGACTTTCGCAAAAAAATCCCTGCGCGGCTGAGTGCTGCACTTTGCGAATGTTGCTATCCTGCGAGAGCCGGGCGTTGCTCTCGCTTTAATGCGGTCAAGCTATGCTGACGAGGGGCTGTGATTCTGTGGAGCTTTGTTGACGTGGAGCAAATGATTTAAAAGAATTTCAAAATTCCCGCAAGCACTCTCGGTCGTTCGCTTCGCTCACTCCCTGCGAGCGATTGCGGGAATCGGTCATCGTTTGCCATTCGGCAAACTCGACCTTTTTGAAATTCCACTGCGTGAGCAATTTGCGGTTGCGATCTGAATGCCCCTTTATGCGCGGGCGGTTTGCGATTCCGATTTGAATGACCCTTTAGCGGGCGTTGCGCCGCCTCTTTTTTACCCAACAGTATAAGTAAACTCCACCCTGTCGCCCTCCGACAGGATATACTCCCCCGAGGAAACGTCGGGGGATTCGCCGTTTACCGTATAAAGCCACCCGCTCATATCCCCGAAGCCGAACTCATATATATGCCCTATCCCCCGCACATATACCCCGTAAAACGAACCCACATAATCCACCGCGACCCGCTGCTCACGGGCGGCGGCAACAAGCGCGTCAAAGGCGGAGGCTCCCTCCTCGGCGGAAACTGTGCATTCAGCTATCACCACGCCATCCTCGGGGATAACGGAGACGGGATTGACCCCCTCGTCTATCCTGTCCATAACCGCCAGAGCCGCCAAACAGTCAGCGCCGACAGTCACCCGCATATCCCCCGCGACGCTCTCCGAATAGTACTCCGAGGGGCTTCTGATATCCAACAGCCATACTCCGCCCGCCGCCGCGAGTATCACCGCCGAGACCGCCACAACAGCTTTTCCGCGCCGCAGCGCTCCAACGATAATGCCCGCCAGCCCCACCGCACCGAGAGCCGCGGAAATAATGACCGTAACCGCAAACCCGCTAAGCTCTGTATTTTCGGGCGGGAGTATACCGGCGCTTTCCTCGGTTTCCGCTGTCGGGGATTTTTCGTGAGTATCAGCGAGGGGTGCTCCCGTGTCCTCTTTGCTCGGCTCGAAAAGGCGCTCGCCGCGTTCCCTTAACCGAAGCGCCGTAAGTGCCTGCAGCGCCTGCACCGTCGCCACACCGTTCGTTTTGCCGTCAAGGGTATGGGCGAAGCCCTGCTCCCTGCGGTACTCCAGCATTGCCGACAGAGCGCGGCTAACGCGGCTGTCATTCGTATCATAGCCGGCGGCGGTAAAGGCTATTATAGCCTGCGCGGAGCTCTCGCAGTTCTCCTTTCCCATAGAGGAAAACCCGCCGCTTTCAAGCTGCATATCCGTCAGGCAGTCAAGCGCCGCGCCGAGCGCTTCCTTTGCCGCGGGAGTATCAAGCGGAGCGAGAGCGTAAATCGCCGCCGCGGTAATATCGCAGTCTGCTTTTTCGCCGCGCAGGGTGAATCCCCCGTCGGGCAGAGCCGCCGATATGATATGCTCCGCCAGGCTTTCCCGCGTATTGACCCCCTCGTGCTCAGCGCCCGCGCAGTTTGCCGCGACAAGCGCCCATATCCACGCGTTGAGCCCCTGCTTATCGAGATCGGTATTATTATATGCAGCCGCGCCGATAAGCTCCGCGGGGCATTCTCCGAAGCCCGACAGCACGACAGCCGCCCGCTGGAGCTCCGTAGGCGGCACAAAGCTCTGCATCGAAAGCTCCGATACGGCGGCGCGGACGCTCTCCGCATAATCCTCCGAGCCCTCCGCGTACTCCCCGCCAAGCCTTGCCGCGCAGTATGCCGCCCAATCCGACTGCCCGAACTCCAGACCCTCGAAAAAGCCGCCGCGCTCTCCCGTCAGATAATCAAAGACCTCTTCAACCGCCGTGCAGTATTCCGTTTTTGGGGGTATCTCCGCCGCAAGCTCCGCGTGAGATACCGCAGAAAAGCTCAAAGCGGTCTGCGCCGCTATTAGTGCACAGACCGCCGAAAAAATCAACCTCATCTTGACTTTCTTGAAACCGCCACGGCTCCGCACGCGAGAATTACCGCGCCGAACGCCACCGCAACTCCCTCAACGCCCGTATCGGGGCTGCCCTTGCTGTCCGTTTCGGGAACGCTCACCACATTGTCTGAGCTGTCGGGAGCCGCCTCCTCGGTCGGACGAACCTCCAGCAAAGCCGCTGCAGCGTCTATCTCGGACTGGGTCGCGCCATATTTAGCCAACACCTCCAGAGCTTCTCCGAGAGCGGAATTATCGCTGCCCGGATCGGTAAAGTCGGCGCACTTTCTGATAAGCTCCGAAGCGTCGACCTGCTCTACCAGAGCCGCCGCGCCGCCCCAACTGCTGTTGTCAATGCCCAAGTCCGCGCCGTAGCCGTACACCGTATAGCGGAACTCCAGCACGTCGCCGTCCTGCGGCTCATAATCCGTGATGCCTACCTGAGCGTACTCGCCGTTGACAAAGTAGCTCCAGCCGCTTTCCGCGGTGTAGTCATAAGCCGAAAGATAGCCCTCGGTATTGCGCCCCGTCATTTCGGGGCATACCGCCTCTACCTCCGCGGGGATCTCCGCGCCCGTGTCCGTGTCCGCGAAACCCGTAATGTACGCGCCGTAATCCGATTCGGTAAGCACCACGCCGTCCTCACCGACAGCCCGCTTTACGATGTCAACGCCCTTGTCGCCCTCATAGATCGGGACGTTCCCGGGTATGACCGTAATTCCCTGCCCGATAGCGGACTTTATCACAGTAAAGCTCACATATCCCGCAGGATCGTCTGCCGCCGCCGCAAATGACATCATCATTGCGGAAAGCGCCGCCGCGGTGATTCCCGCGACAATTTTTCCTGTCCTCATTTCTTATTCCTCCGATAATTTTTTTACGGCAGCAGGTCTTCCGGCTTGGAATATCCCGCATCGCGCCTGCCTTCCCATGGGCTTGCGCCCCCAGTGACATTAACTGTGACACGATACAACTTCCTCACGGCAGCGGGGACTGCTGCGGATTTTCACCGCATTCCGAGGTTTCCCTCTTTGCCGACCGCATTATAGATTATATCACCTTTCGGCTTTTTTGTCAAGCGGAAATTCGGGAACGGCTCTGTGGAACCGTTCCCGAAAAAAATTATACATGATCTATCTCCCGCCCGATTATCACAGCCCGCTCCGCGCCGCTGCCCGAAGCTCCTATCAGGTAATCCCCGTGCACAAAGGCGGCAGTGTCGGGCAGCATAAGAGTGTCCACGTTGCGCAGGTCGCGGGTTATGCCAACCCCGAGCCGCTTTAAAAAAGCCTCCTTGAGCACCCAAGCTCTTATGAAATCCTCGCCCTCGGAGCACGCGGGGCGCTCCCGCTCGCTTAATACGCGATTTACCACCGCCCCGCTCACGCGCCTGTCTCTACGCTCGATATCTACGCCGACCTCGCTGTCGGAGAACGCCGCGCACACCGCACCCTTTGTGTGAGACAGCGAGAAATGCAGATCGCTCCCCACAAGATAGGGCTTTCCGTGCGCCCCCCGCGCAAATTTTACGTCACGCGGAGCCAGACCCGTGCGCTCCCTTATGCCCCACAGCACCAGAACCTCCGCCATCAGCGATTCCACCTTAGCCGCTTCGTCGCGCTTTTTAAGCACGCTCCGCCGCCGGCTCTCCGTGACCCTCGGCAGGAATTTTTCAACCTCCGCGAAGCTGAGCCCGCGGGTCTCCATCAGATAAATGTCCATTCTACCTCACCGTAATTGCCGCCGCGTTATCCGCTTAAAAGACTTCTCCGCTGCCGGATTTCCTAGCCGCCTTGAACCGCGGGTCTTTCCGCGTTACCGTGCGCTCCTCAACTCCCTGCGCCGTACACAGCCGCAGGGTTATCCTTCCCGCTTCTATCCTCGGGTGGCGCAGTATCCGCGCCGCGCAGGGCTCGCACGGCTTCCGGGAGACCGCGATAAAGCCGAATTTCTCGTCCTCATAGGGAGCGTCCCCGCCCTTAAGCCGCTTGTGGAGCCTGCCGCGGGCTATCCTCGCGGTGAAATGACACCAATCGCCCTCCGTCAGCGGACACTCGCCGATATTCGGGCAGGGCGCGGCAATGCTCCCGCCAAGCCCTGTCAGCAGCTCTCTCGCCTGCTTTATCTGTGAGAAGCCCTCGGGAGTTCCCGGTTCTATCAAAACCAACAGCTTGTCCGCGGCGCTCCACAGCTGCTCCAGCGCGAGGCGCCGCCTGTCGGCGGTCATTTCGTTAAGGCAGTACGCCGATATCACCATATCCGCCCGCCGCTCCAAGCCGCTGCTTATATCGCGCTTTATCCACCGAAAGTCAGCGCCGCAGCGCCGCGAAAGCTCCCTGCCCAAATCTATCATTCCCTGCTCGCGCTCCAGGCAGGTAATGTCCCCGCAGCCTGTCATGAATTGCGCCGCAAGGCTTGCCGCGCCCGTTCCCGCGCCTACGTCCAGCACCGAGCCAATCTCTCCGCCAAAATGTTTTAGGGTAAGCTCCAGAGCCTTTGCCGCCGCTCCGAAGGTGGCGGGCATTCTTACCGCGGCGTATGCGAGGATATCGCGGCTGCCGTTGACCAGCGGGCTGCCGCTGCCGCTCTCGGCGCGGTAGCGCTCCGAAAGGCGCTCCGCCGCCTTTTGCAGACCGTCCTGCTTTGCCGCGAGCTCCTCCACATACTCCCGTATCTCATAAGGAAATTCCATTTTCATGCCTTAAAAATAATTGTTGTATATCTCCTTGGACACAAATTCGCCCTGGAGCAGCTGACCGTTTTCCTTGGGATGAAGCCCGTCGCTGAGATACCTGCCCTCGCCGCCGTCGACCTCGAATTTCTCGCATATCCCGCAGCCGCCGTAGCAGTCTATTATCTGCACCGAAAGCTCTCGGCAGACAGCTCTCATACTCTCTATGAGAATGCGATTCTTGGCGTTATGCTCGGGATTCGCCGCCTGTATCGGCGTCATCACGAAAACGCGGCACTCGGGGAATTTTTCCTTGATAAGCTGTATGCACCGGCGCATAGCTCCCGCCTCGGTAAAGAGATCGGCGCTGTCCGCGCTCTTTCCCTCAAGAGCCTTCTCTGCGCTGCCCACACATTCCGCCGCGTCATTTGTTCCATAGGCGAACACGAAAATATCGGGCGCGGGATACTCCCCGCTCTCAACCTCGGCGAGGAACTTCTGTATATGTACCACGGCGCAGTTATTCATGCGCATTTGGAGCTCCTCCGCGTCCTCCGTGGGCTCCCAGCCCGCGCTTATTCCCGCAAAGTCGGGCGAGCCGTAATCCTGCGTGGTAATGGTCTTGCCGCCGCACTCCACGCTTCTCTTATACCACACCGAGCTTCCGACCGCGGAATTGTGGTGGCTTTTCATATTAAGCGACCTGTACACATGATAGCTCCACTGGTTGCCCTGCGTAATGCTGTCGCCCGATACCCCCAGATTTAATTCCTTAAAATTTTTCATAATATCTCTCCGTTAATTATTGCGGTGTCCCGCTATATTATTGTAATATATTATCGCACTTTTGTAAAGGGGGTTGCGAAAAGTTTTTTACAGACCGCTCATATCAAACTCGGGGGTATACTCCTCCTTTGCGGAGCTTTTCTCCTGCATATACCCGCGCAGCCCCGCCGTCTGCGCCGCATCGAGCGCCTTGCGGTACTCAAAGGTGGTGATGCGCCTGTTGAGCTTTGCCAGCGAGCTGTCGTTCACCACCCGTCCAAAGGGAGTATACTGGCTCATAAGGCTGAACAGTATCTCGCCGCCGAAGCGCTCCCCCACCCGCCTTATGACCTCTATGCTGTCCCTGTAAAGCGTCGGCAGCACCAGATGGCGGATTATCGTGCCTTTAAGCAATATCGCGTCGGGAACGGGCTCGTCCTTTGAAGGAGCGCTGTCATAGCCCTCAAAAACGGGCGCTCCCGTCTGCCTTACCATCTCCCCGACCGCCGCCATAGCGGTTTCAAAGTAATTCGGGGCATTGGACAGCTTCACCGCGATATCCTCAGAAAAATACTTTATATCCGGCAGGTAGATGTCCGCATATCCCTCCAGCATTTTCAGAGTTTCCACGCGCTCATAGCCGCCGCTGTTGTACACAACGGGTATTCCGAGCCGCCCCTTTACCCTGTCCAGCGCCTTAATTATCTGCGGAACAAAGTGGGTGGGATTTACCAGGTTTATATTATGCGCGCCCTCCTCCTTCAGCTCCAGAAATATCTCCGAGAGCCGCTCAACGGTTATCTCCCTGCCCGCGCCGCCGCTCACCGAATAATTCTGACAATAGGCGCACCGCATAACGCAGCCCGAAAAGAATACCGTTCCGCTGCCGCGGTCGCCCGAAATGCAGGGCTCCTCCCAGTTGTGCAGAGCCGCCAGTGCCGCCGTCGGTCTGTCGCTCATTCCGCAATAGCCGCGCTCGCCGTGCGCTCGGTCGGCTCCGCACCTGCGCGGACATAATTCGCATCGCATAGTAAATAGAAAGCTCCTGTTTTTAATTTTTTTGTTAGCTCTAATTATTGGTTGGCTCGTTGTTTATAACTTTTAGAGGCTGCCCGAAAAACGGACAACCTCTCATTTCATATGACCTAACCGACTACCTGTACTATGCCGCGCTCCAGCGTGTAAACGGGCTCAAGCACCCCGTCGTCGTTATAGGCGATCTCAACATTGATATACATAACACCGCCGTCGACCGAGGTAAAATCAAAGGGGCTGACCGCCACCACGTCGTAAGTGTACGCCAGCGAAACGGAAGCGGTAAGCGCGTCAGTCTCGGTGAACACCAGCCGGAAGCTGTCGCAGTCCTTGAACGCGAACGCCGCGCCGGTGCCGTTGTCGGTTATTATCGGGTCAACGACCTCCTTGCGGGTCTGGAACTCGATCTCGCCGCTCCTGTTTTCCGTGACGGGATAAACGTTTTGCGCCGCTACAACAGCCCCGTTGGTAATTCCCGCCGCAAGACCGAGGTTTTTGTAGCCGTAATCCGTGTCCGCGGGCTCGCCGTTATCCTTAAGACCGTTATAAACGCTGCCCGACAGCACATATGTAGATTCGTCGATCTGCTGCATATCAAGCACGAACACGGGCGCGTATATTATGTCCTGGTACGTCGCCAGTATCCGCGTCAGCTCCTCCACGGGAATGTTATCCTCCTCGGTGCTGCTCATGGTGGTGACTATCTCGCCGAGCACCTCATCGGCGCTCAAGTCCGTGGTGTATATACGCGTGATATAATTCCGTGACGCGTCCTGGCTGGAAATATCGCCGCAATATATCATCTGCTCGGTGTTCAGCACCAATATCAGATATCCAACCAGGGAGGCGGCGAGCAATACAACTAAAATTATTCCTATAACTAGTCTCATAATATCTCCTTTTGGCGCGGCTCAGCCGCTCCTGCTCCTACAAGCAATATAAATTGGTGTCCCAGTCGGGAACGTACGGGTGGTGCCGCATGAACATACGATATTTCCTGTTCATGCCGTATATCATCAGCGGCAGCGCGAACATATCCTCGTTGCGGTGATAAAGCGCCACATTCAGCTTGGGACGGCAGCGGGATATCGTTTCGCGGCTGCCCTCGATAGCCTGCGTTTCACTGCCCTCAACGTCATACTTGATATAGGTGGCGTCGTCGCCGCGCAGCATGGTGTCAAGCTTCATCATCTTTATCTCGCGGAACCGAGCGGGATTGTAATCCTCGCCCACCTCGGGAACGGCGCGGGAGCTTCTCCCCGCCCTGAGGCTGAACATCATCGACGTGTCCTCGTTCCATGCGCCCGCGTTGTATGCCTCCAGCATAGCCGAGCCTATCATGTACAGCCGCCTTTTCAGCTTATGGTAGTTCTTCATGTCAGGCTCCATCGCGTACATCTTTTTGAACTGCATAGAGGTCTCGTTCAGAAACTCAATGATGGTGTCTCCGTTATACGCGCCGAGATCGGCATATATCTCCTCGACGCCTATCTTCAGCAGCTCGAATTTTTCCTCCGACGGAGTCTCGCAGCCGCGCAGATATTCAAGCTTTCCGCTTATCTTATAGCGTATGACCGACTCAAAGGCCTTCCGCGACTGCTCGTCCGCGAGAAGATCGTACACCTGCTTGAACTCGTTTCGGTGCTCCCTGGCATATTCGGGAGTGAACAAGCCCTCTCCCACCACGGGGACGTTCGGCGCGTAAAGCTCATGCCGACCCTCTATCTCATAGATATGCTCCAGCACGTCCGGCAGCTGTGTCCCGAAGCACAGCAGTATCAGGAAATCGTCTCCGTAAAGCTCCTCTATCTCGGACAGGGTCTTGACCCGAATGCCGAAAAAGCTGTGCCCGCGGATAAATCCATCGCTCGCCATCACGTCTGCGACCTCCGCGCCGATATCGTCCAGCACGGACTTTATCTTCTCCGCGCCGTCGCCCATACCGTACAGCACGATCTTCTTTTTTGTCTGCCGAAGATAGTCCCACAGACCGCTCTCAATTTCGTCAATAAAAAATCCCATTATTTCCTCTCACAACAACAGTGTCAGAATTTTACCCGTTTCCACGGACTTTCGTCATCATCGAGAAGTCCCTCGGCGATAGCCATAATGCCGGAAAGCGACATATCGCCGCCCGACCACATCGCCCTGCCGATAACATATCCCCGAGCGAGCTCTTTCCACGAGCCGTACTGCTCCTTACAGGAAATGCGTGCGCTGTTTATATACCTCCACGCGTCATTTTCGGATATATACCCCGCGTCAAAGCAGCAGCGTGTCACCAGAACCAGCCGCCCCATATCCCACGCCGTGACCGAAATGTCCGCCAAGTCGCTTTTGTCGTTGATATAATCCTCCTCGGCGAGGTCTTCCGACGCTTCCTCCAGATTTGAAATATATCCCCCGACGCGCTCCTGCTCCCCGGGCTCCAGACCGCTGACGTCAACGCCGGTGCCCCTGCCGGAGACCATGCCCTTTATCGCATCGAAGTATACCCTGTGCCCTCTTTCGAGCAGCCAGTCGAGGGTATCGACCGCAGAAGCGCTGTCCGTGATACCGTAATAATCCTCCAAGTTTTCCTTTATATCAAATATCTCCGCGCCCGTTTCCAGGCTGTCGCAGTAATACCCCGTCTGCTCGGAGTTGATCGCTCCTATGCTTATTCCCGCGAGTTGTTCGTCGGTAAGCTCCCGCGGCGCGGGATTTTTCTTGTAATCCTCACTGTTGAACAGATCGGACAGCATTCCGAAAATATTCATATCTTCTCCTATAACATTTTTATCCGCTCCGCGTCCTTTACGCACTCCACAAAGACCTCGGATATCCTCTCGCTGTTGAGACCGTATTTTTCCGCGAATTTATCCACGATATCCCAGTTGCCCTTTTCATAGTTGCAAGCCATTTCAAACACGTCGCCGTAAACGCCTCCCTTGCGCATAAGCCCGTTTTTGATATCCTCAGTAAGCGGGAATTCCTCGAGGGTCTGCACAAGCTCTTTTTCGCCGCTGTATGTAACCATTGACAGCAAACCCATAAGGTAAAAGGAGTCGCCCTCCGCCTCTGCCGACGGAATGAGCTGCGAGATCGCGCGGCAGAATTTAGCCAGCAGCACCGACAACCTCATCATTTCAACATTGTCACTCTGAATGATACGCTGCATTCCCATCAGGTAGACCCACTCACGCAGATAGTCAAGACCGAGTATAACCAGCGCCTGGCTGATGGATGACACCCTGTTTCTCACCCCGAAATACACCGAGTTTATCAGTCTGAGCAGCCGCTGACACATGGCGGTGTCCCGCGAGATGACCTCCACGATATCCGCGATCTCCGGCTCGGGCTGCGACACAAGCTGCATCACCTGCATAAAGTTGATGGGCAGCGGCTGAATGCTCGTGCGGGACATTATCGTGGGCTTCGCAAAAAAGTATCCCTGCGTAAAGGTGCAGCCCAGCCGCTTGGCGTACTCGTATTCCTCGCGGTTCTCTATCTTTTCCGCCAGCATCAGCTTGTTGCAGTAGCGGCAGATATAGGCGGTCTCCTCTATGGATTTTTGGGCTGTGCGGAAATCTATCTTTACCAGATCGCCCATCTGAAACAGCTCACTGTACGCGTTTTCGTACTCGAAATCGTCCAGTGCCAGCATATAGCCGCGCTCCTTGAGCTCCTGGCAGGCATTGAGGATATCCTCGTCCATCATCTGATTTTCGAGCACCTCCACCACCAGAATGTCGGGGGATATCATATGTGGAACTCCGTGCTTGAGCAGGTTTCCCGTGAAATTTATAAACGCGCGGGCGTTGCCTATTATATTGCGCACGTCCAGCCCGAAAAAGGCGTTGGTGACCACGTCGGCAGTGGACTCGTCGCCGCTTACTCCCGTATAGCAGTTATCCTTGGCGTTGCTTCTGTAAAGAAGCTCATAGGCATACACCTTGTCGTCCTCGCCGAAAATAGGCTGACGCGCCATATAAACGTCCATCTTCCCACGCTCCTTAGCCTTGGATTTCCTCGCGTGTCATTGCATTAAAGATCACACGACGCGCAAAGCGATTGCATTCTTAACAATAATTATACAATAAAATGCGCTTTTTTGCAAGCGTTGTTAATAAAAAAAGAAAATCATACGGTTTTTTGTGAATCTTTAACAAAATAACGGCATTTTTTTTGTAGGGAGTAATAGTCAAATTCAAAAAAAGTTACAGCAACACAATGTTGACGCATGGAATTTCAAAAAGGTCATCGTTCGCCGAACGGCGAACGATGACCGGTTCCCGCAGTCGCTCGCAAGGAACGAGCGTTAGCGAGTGACTGAGAGTGAGTGCGGGAATTTTGAAATTCTTTTAAATAATTTGCTCCTCGTCAACATTTCTAAAAGGTCTAGTTCTCCGAACGGCGAACGATGACCGATTCCCGCAGTCGCTCGCAAGGAACGAGCGTTAGCGAGTGACTGAGAGTGAGTGCGGGAATTTTGAAATTCTTTTAAATAATTTGC
>CAMWLH010000039.1 GCA_947175045.1 uncultured Clostridia bacterium
GGTTTGCGTACGCAAACGATGATCGGTTCCCGTAATTGATAGTTTTGCGCAGCAATCGCGCTGCGGCTTATGGCATTATGTCGCTTTTGCGCAAAACTTTGGAGTGGAACGAAGCGTGCCTGCGGGAATTTTGAAAATCTTTTAAATCATTTAATTCTTGGCGACACATCTTAGCCGCATTACGGCACAGGTCAACATAACTTAAAAGCATCAAAACTCGGGTCAACCTTAAAATGACATTTGAACAAGTTTTTACCAGTAACTATAATAATATTTCGGGGTGATTTTTGTGGAAGCAGAGAAAATTGTTGAATGGCTCAAGCCGGAGCGTATCCGTAAGCTGTATACAAAGCATAAAAACAGCTTTGGTATAAACCGTCTGCTTATCATCGGTGTGGGGAGAAACGGAATTGACTGCGCGCTACGCTGCAAGCACCTTGTGGAGAATCGCTTCGGCAGCAATGAGAAAAAGGTGCGATATATCGGCATAGGCGATGGGAAAATGCTGGATGAGGCGGATTGGGAGGGATCGGTTTTTGCCGCGGAGGAAAAGGTCAGAATAGTGCCCGAGGAGGCGATCTACCCCTGCCTTAACGCGCCTGAGAAGCTGCCCGATTATGTACGCTCATGGTTTGACGAGGGTCTGAAAAATTACTCCCCCGCGATTCCCATATACGGTCTTTCAAAGCGACAGTGCGGGCGCTTGGCGCTGTTTAACTGCATAAAGCAGGTGACTAATGTCATAGCGAAAAGTGTGTCCGCTTTTGATGGAAGCGACAAGTCGCTGGAGGTCATCATTACAGGGAATCTCGGCGACGTTTTCTTCGGCGGAATGTTCATCGATCTCGCGTATATCGTGAAGGCGCTTTTCGTCGACGCAAAGTACCCGATAAAAATAAACGGATATATGTTCTGCCCCGATACCGCGGAGCTGGTGGAAAAGGAGCCGCGGGAGCTGGGAAACTACTACGGCAATACCATTATCGCGAAAAACGAGCTTGACCGATTTCAGTACGGCAAAAAGCATTTCGCGCAGAAATACTCCGACAGCTTTGAGGTGAAGTCCGATAAGCCGCCCTTTTCGGTGTGCTTTATCGCCGCGGCGCAGAAAAGCTACGCCTATACTATGAGCGTGGCGGCGGAGAAAATAATCTCGCGAATTGAGATATTGTTTGCCAAGGACGACGACGCGGAGAGCATACTTTCCTACAATATGCTCAGACCCGACGAGAGCCACGAATTTCGCTATCTGTCCTGCGGAGCGGCAGCGGTGGAGCTGCCGGTGGGCAAGATTTTATCCTACCTTTCGGTAAAGATATTCACGCTGCTTAATCAGAAACTCAATCAGAACAGCGTGGGACAAATGAGGCTGGGACTGTACGGGAGCAAGGTTACTCCCGACGCGAAATATCTCGCGGCAAAGGCGGGACAGCTTCCCGAGCTGGAGTTTGACGAGCAGAAGAACCCCGCTTTCTCAATGAAGGAGCTGAAGAACGATTTTGAAGCTCCTATCCGCGAGATAGAAAAATGGCTTGACCTGACCGTGGAGCTTACGCAGCGGGGCGCGGATATGTGCCTGGAGGATATAGTAAAGGAAATAATCAGAGAGTGCGAGGTTTCCAAGGCAGATATAAACCGCGGTCCGTTCTATGCGGTGGAGATAATAAAGAAATGCCTTTCGGAGCTGAGGGTGGCTATCGCCAAGGAGGATTTCGAGGTATCGGATATGGAGGAGCAGTGCCAGCGCTCCAAGAATCTTATGAACGGCGCTTACCGCAAGCTGCGCACCGCCGTTGTCTTTTCGGGAAAGGCGCTGGAGCAGTATATCTACGAGATAAAGGACTACGCGGAGTATAACCGCCGTCTGCGGACGGGCGGCATAGTGCTGGCGTTCTATAAGAAAATTTACGAGAAGCTGGACGAGTATTACAAGACCGAGCTCGCCAAGGCTACACAGCCCTTTGAGCTGATAACCGTGAACCGCGGGGCGATCTTAGAGGGTATAAACGCGGATAACGAGGAAAGCTGCATAACGGAGGCTTTCGGATTTGCGGAGATAACCGAAAAGCTGGACGAGATGGTAAAGGAGCAGCTCACGGAGGAGAACTTTTCCTACGTGTTCAAGGACTGCGACATACTCAAGGCGTCCGACGAGGAATCGGGGCTGGCGCGCGAGACCGTCAAGGTGGTGGGAAGAATGTTCGATTATCTTCTCGGGCTTAATTTCAGCGGTATGTGCGAGTTTTTTGGTATTGAGTACTCCGTAAGCGATATTATTGAGAGGTGCATAAAGGGTTCCGAGGCTGCGGCAAAGGTGACGGACAAGACCGCCGTAAGCCGCATTATCTGCCCCAGGGAAACACATGCCGGGGACATAGCGGAGCTTCGCGCGTCGCACGGAGGAATGGATTATATATGGAACGGTTCCGTGCTGAACAGGGGAGCCGTCGTAACGCAGATCGCGGGCGGGGTAAAGATCGAGAGCTTCAAGGGCTACGATCTGTGGGAGAATATGCGGTATGCCTATGTCAATGATTCGCTGAAAAAGCACGGCATACACATTTTCAATTAGAAATAAGGGCATTTCTAAAAACCGGTTTGAACAGGAAAAATCGGTAGAGTGCGTCGGCTGCAAGGAAAGCCGACGAAGCAAGGCTGTATGCCTCGCGAGGAGACTTGACGCAGCAGACGGTGTGCTATGCCGATTTTTCCTCAAACAAGGTTTTTAGATGTGCCCATAAGAGGTAGGAGGAATTTAAGGAGATATGCCCGCAGACAGCAGCATAATGCTCACGCAGAAAAGCAGCGCTCAAAAAGAGCAATTCGCCCGCGCGGGAAATTTTTCCGCAGCAAGCCATGAAAGCGTAACAGAGCGAAGCGGAGCGGAGCTTTTATGGCGCGGTAGTGCAAGCGCGGCTTGCATGGTGCGGGAAAATTTTTAAAATCATGAAAACTAAAGAACTATCGAGCGGTGTGCTGGTCTATGACAGATATTATACGGCAAAGCCGCGCGCCGTGCTGCTGACTCTTAAAAAAACGCTGGTATGCTGCGCATTGGCGGTATTCTCGATGATGTACATATTCGTCGAATACGAATTTGAGACAGACCTGGCGTTGATGGCGGCGGTAACGGCGGCGTTAAGCGTCGGGTTTTCGGTGCTGTTCGTGTTTGTGAAGAAGAGGTTCGCGATTCCCGCGATGCTTTTTGTGGCAGGGCTTTATGTGTGGCGGAGCTATGAGGATCTGTGGCGGACGTTTTCGTATTTTGTGGACGAGGCGATGCTGCTGACAGACGGACGGTTTCTGCACCCGAAGGGGTATCTCTTTCATGACGCCGCACGTCTGACGACCTATAATCCCTTTTATAATGAGGGAATGCTGATGGGCTGCTGCCTGCTGTGCGGGCTGTACGCGCTGGTGTGCGCCGCAGCAATGTCAAAAAGACCGCGGGTCATGCCGCCGCTGCTGATGTTTATTGCTTTGTGCGTTCCAAGAGTCATTGCTGAAACGCTGGAATTCAATGTGTGGCTTCTGCCCACGCTCGCGTGTTTTGCGGGGGTAGCGGCTATCTCGGCGGGATATTCGGGGGGGCTGGCTATGAACAGCTCCTCGCGTAAAAATGCGTCCAAAGAGGAAAAGAGCTTCCGCAAAAAGGCGGCGAGCGCGGGGTACATAAAGCGTGTATCAATGTCCGCGAGCTTTTATTCAAAGTATTTCGCGGTAGCCATGTACTGTGCGGCGATGTTCGCGTTGAGCGCGGGAGTCTCTTCGGTGGTATTCGGCGCGGGCAGCAGCATTGACTATACGGATATTTATGAGTTTATTATGAATATCGGCGAGGAATCGGGCGTGGTGGTGTCGCCCTTTGAGCAGGGACCCGCGGCGGATTATTTTACCAATCCCCGCCGCACCGAAACCGACAGTGAGCTTAATATTTCCTCCCCGGGTACCGGAGAGCAGGATATAATCCGCGTCAGCTACACCGGCGACAAGCCGGTATATCTGCGCGGTGATATAGGCGCGAGGTTCACGGGGAGATCGTGGATATCCCCCATAAAGGATGTGCCGATGGACTGGCACGGCTTTGGGCTGGACGAGGATTACCGCCCCTGCGAGATGAGGGTGGCTCACTCGCTTATGACCACCATGGGCTACGCCGCCGAGGAGCATATCGCCGTTTCGGATATCACGATAGATTATCTTTGTGATTCCTCGGTGGTGTTCCTGCCGCCCTATACCGCGGAGTATTCTTATTTCAACAATGAACGCTTCGACGTTTACGGGGACGTGGTGGTGAGAGTCAACGACGACTACGGTTCGGTGAACACGGTGCAGTGCACCGCTCTTGTTCCCGCATATACCAATATGGACAACTCATCGGCGGTAAGCGGCGCAGACAGCATTTCCTTTATTGAGAGCTGCTTTGACGAGAGCTACTGCACGATGGACTCCATTTACAGCAGCGTAGTGCCGGAAATGGCGCATACGACCAATGTTTTCCTGAATTATGAGAGGTATGTGAACGATAATTATATCGCCGTTCCCGAGAATATTTCGGGCAGGATATCCGCTTTCATAACGGACAGCGGAATTGACGTTAAGGTGGTGGAGGCGCTCAATGAACGGGTCGGCGATAGATATTCGACAGCCATTGATGCATATACCATCGCTTCGGTCGTTGCGGACTATCTGCGGGAGAACTATACCTACTCACTCACCGCGCCCATAGATCAGAGCGATCCTGTGATGAGCTTTCTCACGACTGTAAAGAGCGGTCACTGCTCCCTTTACGCAAGCGCTATGACGCTTATAATGCGTGAGATGAACATTCCCGCGAGATACTGCACGGGCTTTGTGGTAGACCCCTCAAACAGCGGTTCTCCCGTTGTGCTGAAATCAAAGAACCTGCACGCCTGGTGCGAGGTTTATATCGGAGAGCTCGGCTGGGTGACCTTCGATCCCACCAGCTCCTCTATCTATCCCAATGCCAATAATCCCGCTGTGCCGCCCGTTACGGCTCCGCCGCAGAGCACTACTGGCACTACGCCGCCCCGAACCTCAGCAACGAGCCGCCCCGATGTTCACGACACGGCGGAGGGATCGACCGTTCCCACAAGCGAGAGCGGCGAGACCGCCGAGGTTCAGGGATTTGATATCAAGCCGTTCCTGCCCTATATAATTTCCTGCGCGGCAGTAATATTTATCGTTGTCTCGGCGGCTGTCGCGGTTTGCAGTCTGCGGGAGCTCAACAGGCGTTCTCGCAGGAGCTTCAATTCCCTTAAAAAGGACGAATCCGGGCAGGCTGCCGCGGTTATCTACCGCCTGCTGCTGGAGATCGCCGAGATATGCAGGGTAACGCCCGCGGGCGGAGAGCTCCCCAATATTTTCTATAAGCGGCTTGACGAGCAGCTCGGCACGGCGCTTTCGGAGCGCACGGAGCTACTGGAGGCTATCGCTTTCGGCTCCTACAAAGCAAGCCCCGCGGAGCGCGACTGGTTGGCTAAGCAGCTTGAAAATATGGTTCGCACCGCGGATAAATCGGTAGGTCTTGCGCGCAGGGTAAGAATAAGGAAAATTCTGGTAAAAAAATAATTTTGTAAAAAGCAAAATAACTGTTGATTTTTTACGGACAATTTGGTATAATTAGAAGTAAGAAATAAGGAGGAGGGAATAAGACGCGTTATTTCCTGTTCCTAAATATAAAAGGAGTTAATGTTATGGCTATGAGACTTATAACTCGTTCGGATTTTGACGGGCTCGCCTGCGGAGCGCTTCTGCTTTGCGCCGGTGTTGTTGATTCGTGGACTTTTGCGCACCCGAAGGATCTTCAGGACGGACTTGTGCCCGTAACCGAGAATGATTGCCTTGCCAATGTGCCCTTTGTTGAGGGCTGCGGGCTGTGGTTCGACCATCACTCCAGCGAGGAAGAGCGCAGGAAGTATAAGGGTAAGTACAAGGGCGAGAGCCGTATAACTCCCAGTTGCGCGAGAATAATTTATGAGTATTACGGCGGAAAGGAGCGCTTCCCCAATTTCGACGACCTTATGGAGGCGGTCGACAAGGTGGACAGCGGCAACCTCACCCGCGACGAGGTTCTGAACCCGTCCGGCTGGATACTGGTGGGATTCCTTATGGATCCCAGAACGGGTCTGGGGCGTTTCAGAAACTTTACGATAAGCAACTATCAGCTTATGGAGAAGCTGCTGAAATGCTGCGCTTACATGACTACCGATGAAATACTCGATATGCCCGATATAAAGGAGCGTATTGAGCTCTACAACGAGCAGACCGAGAAGTTCAAGGATATGGTGCATGAGCATACCCGCGTCGAGGGCGATCTGATAATCACCGATCTGCGCGGCGTTTCGCCCATCTACACGGGCAACCGCTTCCTGATATATTCGCTTTATCCCGAGCAGAACATATCCTGCTGGATAGTTGACGGAAAGGGAGGCAAGGGGTGCTCCTGCGCAGTTGGCTATTCGATACTTAACCGCACCAGCCGCGTGAACGTCGGCAGCCTTATGCTGAAATACGGCGGCGGCGGACATATGGCGGTGGGTACCTGCCAGTTCTCCGATGAGGAAGCTCCGGAGAAAGTGCCGCAGCTTATCAATGAACTGGTTCATTATGACGAGCTGTATTTGCAGAAGAATTGATAATAAATAAAAACGGCTGTCCGCAACAAGGGGATAGCCGTTTTGGTGTAACATTATACAAGAAAAATGATTTGGCAGAGTGATATTAATTTAAAAAAATCAATAGCGTTAGCGAACAAGTCGCTTGTCGATATAGACGTTGTGTGGCAATCCATATTTTATAGCCGTATTGTATAGCTCTGTCGCTCTTTTCATTTCTCCTATATCAATCAATGCGTTTATCGCTGCCGTTATGCCGACATTTGCTTGATTTTTTTCGGAACGCACCCGATTAAAATGTTCCCATTCCCCGCATACAAATTCAGACGGAGTATCGTCAAGAGCAAGCTTTTTGAAAAAATCAGAACAAAGGCTCTCTATATCAATATCGGTCCGCTTGAAAGCTTTTATAATCGAGGAAAGGTAAATTATCCGATAAAAGTTATTTTCAGCACATTTATTACTCTGAATAAATTCGGAAAATTTTTTATCAGCATAGGACAGATGCTCTTCGGGTATTTTTAAAGATGGGTGAACTGCAAGTGCCGCGCGGTGCGCTTCATAGGTAATTCGGTAGTTTTCGCTTGTGATCTCGCAGTTTTCCACCGCACTGTGATACAGCTCATACCAAAAGCTTTCATAACCGGAAGAGATAAGCGTAAAGCGTTGGGTAGTATCGGAAATAGTCCAAAATCCGTATTTGTCCGGCTTATCGGAAAGATAAGCCGCAAAGCGCTTATGATTTTTATATAGGTTATCGCTATCGCGCATTAGTGCGTAGCTGTCCGAAATATTCCACAGGCAAAACCCCGTATCCAAAATATCGTTACAATTGTTGAGCAGATATTTCATATATTCGATAACCGACATATCCGATGTGATCTTTTCCTCGGGGCTTTTGGCGTTTCGTTCCCCCTTGGATTTTATTTGGTTGAATTTTTCCCGTATTTCATTATTCAGCATTGTGTTCTCCTATAATTTTTCCGAGAGCGTAATTCCTATCGATCAGCGGATCTGCGTTACTGTCAGCAGCTCCCCCTCGACCCGAAAACTGATCTCCATTTCCGCGAAGCTCATGGTGTAGACGCGCTCGGGGGAATGCTGATACTGCGGTCTGGGGTCTTGTGAGAGAACCTCCAGCAGCGCCGCCCGCTTTTCCTCGGGAACAAGCTCCAAAAACTCCGCAGGCAGCTCTACCCGAAGAAGCTCCCCGCCGTCAGCCGCCGCGAAGCCGTTTGAAGCCGCGGGAATGCTGTCAACATAGGGCAGATATGGCTTGATATCGTAAATCGGAGTGCCGTCCATCAGGTCGGCGCCGCTCACATGGATTATCGTGCCCTGCGGTGTGTGTTCCAGTTTATTCAGCTTTACCGCGCTCATTGCAAGCCTGTTCGGGCGGAAGGGGGAGCGCGTCGCGAAAACTCCCACCCGCTTATTCCCGCCCAGACGGGGCGGGCGGACTGTCGGAGAGCGGTACTCCGCCTCGGAAAACTCCCACAGCAGCCATATGTGGCTGAATTGCTCCAGTCCGCGGAACGCTTCGGGAGTATACTGCGGCTCGAAAACCACCCTTGCTTTAAGGGCACCCGCAAGCCCGCTCTGGCGCGGTATCCCGAATTTTTCGGGGAAATCCGTTTCGATATGCGCCACGGGAAAAATTTCCATATACTTACTCCTCAATGATCTTTCGTATAGCCCGCTCAACCTCCGTGACCTCCGCAAGGAACTCGCTTGCGGAAACGCGGATCGCTCCGCTGCCCATAATGATTATCTGCTCCACATTGTCCGAGGTGGCTACCCTTACGCGGTAGTCCTTTGTGAGGGTGTGTGCGGTCTTTTCAATGTACATATCCGCCGTTTCCGCTTCCTTGGTGTAGACGACGGAGATATTGCTTATCTCCTCCACCTCGCGGTGCTTGCCCTTGACTCTGTACGCGTCGAATACCAGAATAAGATTGCAGTTTTTGAACCCGCGGTAGTTGCAGAGGATATTTATCAGCCTGTTCCGCGCCGCGTCGAGATTTTCACGCGCCAGCTTGTTCAGCTCATCCCAGGCAAAAATAATGTTGTAGCCGTCCACCAGCAGGTATTCGGGTCCTTTTTGGGGCGCGGGGAGCTTGGGTATGGAGGAGCTTTTAGGCGTCTTTTCGCGGCGCATGGCGCTGCGTTCGTCGCGTTTTATCTTGCCGTAGGTGCGCTCGAAGATAGCCATAAGCTCCTTGTCCTCCGCGACCCGCTGTTTGTATGAGGATATCTCGCCTTGTGTAACGAATCGCTCCGCGTTTTCCTCGTGAGCGCTGCCGCCGAACCTCAGTCCGCTGTCGCAGTGCATTTTTGCGGGAGCCTCGTTCCACTTCACCACATAGCCCGCTCCATGAGAGCAGAAAACGCTGTCCGCGGGGTTTTCTGTGTCCGCTTCAAAATCGTAGCCCGCCGCCGCGATGACCTCCTCCGCGTTATGGCAGGGGAAATACCCGCAGGGAGTGCAGGAGAGCCTGCCCCTGCCGCGGGTGTAGCCTATGACCTCGCTGTGGTAGTCCAGCATTTCCGAGACAGGCACCGTGCCGCTTATCACGGAGAAATCCTCGACGACGTCGGGCTGCGAGAACTCCGCACCCATTCGGTTGAGGTCGGTCATGGCGCGCCCTACCGCGTCCGAAGGAACCTCCAGGCGGAACTCGTAAAACGGCTCGAGAAGCACCGACTTCGCGCTTGCCAGACCCTGCCGCAGCGCGCGGTAGGTCGCCTGACGGAAATCCCCGCCCTCGGTATGCTTTATGTGCGCCCGTCCCGCCGCCACGGATATCTTCATATCGGTTATCGGGGCGCCGATAAGCACTCCTATATGCTGCCTTTCCGCGAGATGGGTAAGTATCAGTCGCTGCCAGTTTATGTCAAGATCGTCCTTGCGGCAGTCCGAGAAGAAATGAAGTCCGCTGCCGCGCTCCGCGGGCTCAAGCAGAAGATGAACCTCCGCGTAGTGCCGCAGCGGCTCATAGTGCCCCACGCCCTCAACGGGGGCGGCTATCGTTTCCTTGTAGGCTATGCTGCCCCGGTCAAATTCCACCTCCAGCCCGAAACGCTCAGCAATAACGCTTTTCAGCACCTCAAGCTGAATTTCCCCCATTAGCTGCACATGAATTTCCTTAAGCTGCTCCGACCATATTATCCTCAGTTGAGGGTCTTCGTCCTCAAGAGCGCGCAGTTTAGTCAGTGCCGCGGGGATATCGGTGCCCGCTGGCAGGTTCATTTTGTAGGTGAGCACCGCCTCCAGCAGCGGCGCTTTTCCCTCGGTCTCCGCGCCGAGAGCCTGTCCCGAAAAAGTCTTGGTGAGCCCCGTGACAGCGCAGAGAGTCCCCGCGGGAGCGCTGTCTGCCGTAGAGTACTTCGCTCCCGAATATATCCGTATCTGGTTTATTTTTTCGTCGGGAGCGTTTTTGTCGATCGCAGTTCTGACCGCCGCGCTCCCGCCGTTTATTTTAATGTGAGTGAGCCGCGCGCCGTTCTCGTCGCGTGCTATTTTGTATACCCTTGCGGCAAACTCCGCGCTCCTTTCGGGCTCTGCCGCGTATCTGTCCAGCGCCGCCAGCAGCTCGTCTATCCCCTTGAGCTTAAGCGCCGCGCCGAAAAGAACGGGAAATATCCTGCGCCCCGAAATAGCCCTTGAAATAAGCTCATCGGATACCTCTCCCGTTTCCAGGAAGCTCTCCATGCAGTCCTCGTCCAGCTCCGCCGCCGCTTCGGCAAGACTGCTCTCCGTCGAAAAGTCCATGCAGCCGCCCGAAAGCCTTTTGCGCAGCTCATCCAAAATACCGCCGCGCTCCTGCGCTATATCCATTTTGTTGACAAAAATAAAGGCGGGGATATTATACCTCCGCAAAATCCGCCAAAGCGTTTCCGTGTGGCTTTGAACCCCATCCGTCCCGCTTATCACCAATACCGCCATATCCACCGCTGTAAGCGCCCGCTCCGCCTCCGCCGCGAAATCGACGTGCCCCGGGGTGTCCAGCAGGGTGAACTCCGCGTTTTGTGTGCGCAGCACCGCCTGCTTGGAAAATATGGTTATACCTCGGCTTTTTTCAAGGGGATCGGTATCGAGAAAAGCGTTCCCGTGATCGACCCGCCCGAGCCTGCGTATTTCCCCCGCGCGGTACAACATAGCCTCCGCGAGAGTGGTTTTGCCCGAATCGACATGGGCGGTCATTCCAAGAACGATCCTTTTCAGTGTAAGTCCCCCCGACACACAGCGGATAGCGGCGCTGCTCCACATACGGAGCAGCGCCGCTATCCGCTGTTATGTTGCTTTTGTTATTATTACCGACGCGGTGGCGTAGCTCTTGCAGTGAGCTACGGAAACGTTGATGATATAGTTTTCCCGCTCCTCCAGCATTTTTGCGCGTCCCGACGTGATAAGTATCGGCGAGCCGAGCCTGTCGCGCAAAACAGATATCTCGGATGCCTTGACGATCCTCATG
>CAMWLH010000040.1 GCA_947175045.1 uncultured Clostridia bacterium
GAAGATCATCGACTGCCGCTTCGTCAAAAAAGCGGAGCATTTTTACACGCTCCGTCATTTCCGCTGCCATATCATCGGTGATAAAATTGCTGTCTGTTCTCGGATATGTCAGCAGCTTCTTTTCGTAAAGGTTTTGCATTATCACCAAAGTAGCCGCCGCCGACATACCTAACTTTTCGTTTGCTTCGGATTGAAGCGAGGTCAGTGAGAACAGCAGTGGTCGATTTTCTTTTTTCAGTACGGTTTCCGCGGATTTTACCATGCAAAGCTTATGTTCGCACTTTGCCTTAATCGCTTCTGCTTGCTGCCTGTCTGAAAAAGAATCATCCTCACCGTCAAACCATTCTGCGCCGTTCTCAAGCTTGAGCTTATAAAACGGCTTCTTGACAAAGCTTGAAATCTCGTTGTCGCGCTGTACGATCATATTCACAACAGCCGTTTGTACACGACCAACAGAGCATAATGCGCCGCTGTGCAGCGTATATAACCGCGTCAAATTCATTCCGAACAGCCAATCAACCTTGTTTCGGGAAAGCCCCGCAGCGTACATTTTATCGTATTCCAATGACGGTTTAAGATTGGCAAAGCCCTGTTGTATGCTCTCAGCAGTGAGCGAGGCTATCCACAAGCGCTCAAAGGGCTTTGTGCAGCCCACATACTCATAGATGTATCTGAAAATGCACTCGCCCTCGCGGTCTGCGTCCGTCGCGCAGATAATGCTATCCACTTCATCGGAATTCATAAGCGCCGCCAGTTTTGTAAGCTGTGCTTTGATAAGCTCATCCTTGTCTTTGTCGCCAGTCACATTAACCTTAAACTCGAAATTCGGGACTATCGGCAAATCCGCTAAAGTCCATTTTTGAAATTTTTCGTCGTATTCATCTGGTTCTTTCAGTTGCACCAGATGTCCGAGCGCATTTGAAACGACGTAACCATTACCGTAAAGCGCGCCGTTTACGCTTTCGTTTGCACCGATCACCTTAGCGATCTCACGCGCTACCGACGGCTTTTCAGCTACCACTAACTTCATTATTGCTTACCTCCTGAGTTTCGATATTTGTGCTATATGTATCACGTTTGCTTGAAGTATCTTCGTCTTCCTGTTCGCCTTTTTCATCAGATACCGCGGGGACGGTCTTTTTTATATCGCCCGCGGCAATCGCCGCCGCAACGTCCGCAGCCGTAATTCCGTTTTGCGACAGTGTTTCGGATAATTGCTCAAGCTCAAGCTGCCGTATTTCAAGCCGTATATCATCGATTTCCCTGTTTAAGGTCTTGATGTTGGATTTTGTATCCAAAAGTTTCCTTGTCAGCTTATCTCGCTGCATTTCTTTCGCGGTCATTTTCTTTTTAAGCTGCTCAATTTTTTTAGCCGTTTCTGCCATAGCTACAACCTCTTTCCTTTCTTTTTCTCACGGTATTTATGTATGCCGTAAGCACCGAAAACCACCACCAGAATTCCTATATCAATCCAACTGATGTGAAAATGTATTTCTTCAACAGTTTCGGCGCTGTCCTCTCCGTTATCCGCGGATTGAGAAACGCTTGTCTGCTGAGATGTTGGCACAAGTTTGTCAAATATGTTGCCCTTGACTACGAAGAATAGAAATGTTAAAAGCAGCGCCATAACAATGCACAGATATATGCGCTGTCGGACGCTTTTTCCTGACCAATAGTTTTTTAGCCACTTCATTTAGTTTTCACCTCCGTAATCGTCTATCAGGGCTTGAATAAATTCCTTGGTTGACTCAAATCTCGCCCTTTCATTAGCGGAAAAGTTATAAATAGTCGCGAGATCGGTTTCGTAATATTCCTGAACCGTATACAGCTTTACCTGCAGCTTTGTATGATCCGACGGACAATAGGGGTGTCCGCCGCAATAGTAGTGCTTTCTGCCGTCATCATCTGTCCAGTAATCACATCTGCACCCGGGTATCGTTTTGGTTCTGCAATCCTCCCCGGGACAAGTACAGTTGGGGATTTCCTCGGTGGTTTTATAAACGTATGTAGAGCCGTATTTGCAGCTGTTTTTATTGACGTCGTTCAAAAAATCCTCAAAATCTTTTCTTTTGAAGTCAAAGTCGAAAATCTCCGTGTCGGAAATACCCTCGGCATTCTGCTTGTCACGTGTCATCAGTACGAAAAGCGTTGCCAGAAAATCGGGGTAAAACTCTATGTCAAAATCATCAATATATCCGCTTATAACGCTGTCTTTGCCTTTTGCGGGAAAAAACAGTGCACTGCGGGTATCGGATTTGTACTCAATGATTTTGCGCGGCTTTTCGGTATCGCTGTCGCAGAACGCCTTGACCGTTTCTTTCAGTGGTTTCTGTACTTTGTCGTTGATTGCCTTTTCTGCGTCGTCAAGATATTTTTCAAGATTTTGATAAATATCTTCTGGGGTGTTCGGTTCACTGTCGGAGATCGCCCAACCGCCCACACCCGTTACTGAGCCTTCAACGGCGTTAATTATCGAGTTTATAATAAACATAATCAAAATTAGGAGAAGGATAGCGCCGATAATAATTAAGCTCCATGGAGCTGTTTCCACTATCAGACTGACGATCTTATGCACAAGCTGAACGGTAGCCTTGACAACTTGTACCGCTGCCTTTGCCGCGAGTTTAATTCCTTTTACCGCCGCTTTGGTGGCTTTCGCCGTTGCTTTTGCGGTGGCTTTGGCAGCCCTTGCCGTATTTTTTGCGGCTTTAGCGGCTGTTTTTATCGTTCGTTTTCCTGTGTTAACGGTGCGTTTTACACCCTTATATATCTTCCTCGGAGCTTGCACAGCGGTTTTTATTCCACGCGCTCCGCGGCGAGCATAATCAGCGGATTGTAGTCCGAGCTTGATCGTTTCCGTGCCCGTGTCGCTGCCCGATTTTGAAAAATCGGCACGCTGAGACATCAGCTTGTTCCCGGCTATGGCGGCGGGCTTAGTTACGACCTTACCCACAGTACCCAAAGTGGGCAAAGCTGTTTTCAGCTTATCGGGATTAACGGAGTCTGTGGAAATGGTATATTTCTTACCTGAGAATTTCAGCTTCTTTAATTGCCCGTTTGACAAACGTTTAAAACGCAGTCTTGATGGATTGAATTTTATACCATGCTTGACTGTTGTTTTTGATGTCAGCTTTGGCGGCATTGCCTTGGCTGCTTTTATTGCCGCGGCTTTTGCCGCCTGTTTTGACGGTGGCTTATACTGCCCTTTGGAAAGCGCCGCGGGACGGCGATGAAGTATTTCCCTCTGCCGCGAATGAAGAATATTTGCCTTTTGGCTGCCGTTTTCCGTTACTTTGCTTACTGAACGGTGAATTTTTTTCTCGATCCTGTGGGAAAAGGTGTTTCTGTCCTCAATATTGTGAGATTCGCTGCCTTTAAATCCGCGCGGTGCTGTTGCCAATGGTTTTGATGGTGCGGAACGCGCGGTGCTTTCTGAGCGGGCATTATCCGCTTGGGAAGCGGGTGTGCTGCTGTTTCTTGTAACCGTATCGGTTTTTGCGCCGATATTGCCGCTTTTCAGCTTATATGATTTGGGCTTGGGACGGCTAACGGACATATTCGCATTATGGCGGACAGGGGAGACTTTAGCAGAAGCTGTCTCTTTTGGGCTTTGAATTCCCTTATCTATACGTTTTGCCAATCCCTCGCTATTCGCCTTTTTGGACAGCTCCGTTTTTTCTCCTATACTGTGCCTGATAGTGTTTTCATCAGAATTGTTCGACTGAACCCTGCCCTTATTATCTATAATTTTCACTGTTATTCACCGAATTTCGTGGTCATTAACTTATACAGCTTGGTATCGGTCGGGAAATCGTCCTTAAAGGGCAGTGAGCCGTTCAGTCCACAGTATATCAATCCGCTGCCCGCGGGAGCGCCTGTAACAAAATTCATAAGTGTATCGGGTATTTTAAGTATACGCGCCAGCTGCTCACGGTCACTTGCCGCCTGATTAAGCATGAGTATAAATTCCGAATTGGACAGCATAGAACGTGCCGTGTCGGATTTCAGCAGATCCTCAACATTCTGCGTAATTCCCGTAGGAATACCGCCCCATTTTCTTGCGCGTTTATACAGTTCATACAGAAAGTTTGCGCTTTCTTCATTTCTGAAAAGAAGATAAATTTCGTCTATATAAATTCGCGTGCGGATACCGCGTTCGCGGTTACGGACTATCCTGTCCCACAGGTTCTCAAGAACTACCATCATTCCGAGGGGCTTTAACTGTTTCCCCAAGTCCTTTATATCGTACACTACAACGCGGTTATTTGTGTCCACATTGCTTTCAAAGGAGAATGCTTTCATTGAGCCGTTTACATAAAGCTCCAATGACATATACAGCGCCTTTGCTTCCTCCGATGTCTGCTTTTTCAGTATTTCGTAATAATCCCTCAAGGTGGGCATTTTGTCTGTGTGACCGAGCAGGAATTCCTGATACACCTCGTGCAGACAGTTGTCTATGATAGTTTTCTGTTCGGGGGATATCGCCACCTTACCCATAATAGTTTGAAAGAACGACAGGAAAAAGTCGAATTTACCCGATACAACATCCTCGCCCTTGTTGTATTCCTCGATTGATATTTCAAGAGGATTAAGGTGTGACTCCGAGCTTTCGGATATGTATATCAGCTCGCCGCCGAGAGCGCGGACAAGATTTGTATACTCTCGTTCGGGGTCAACGATAATTATTTCATCGTTGCTTGCAAGAAATACATTCACCATCTCACGCTTGGCGCTGAACGATTTACCCGATCCCGGGCAGCCGAGTATAAATCCGTTCGCATTGATGAGCGAGGCGCGGTTAAAGACGATCAGGTTGTTGGTGGACTGATTAAGTCCGTAATATGTGCCGCCCTGCTGTGACAACTCCTTTGAGTTAAATGGCATAAAAACCGCCGTGCTTTCCGTTGTCAGTGTTCGGCGAACGTTAAGCCGACAGTTTCCCAATGGCAGACAGGAAGCCATAGCGTCCTCCTGCTGAAACGCGGCGCGGGAGGTAGTGCATACCTTTGTCCTGAATACGGCTTCGATCTTTTCCGTGTTGTTCTCAAGCTCTTCAAAGTTATTTCCTGTTATCATAATTACCAGATTAAGCAGGAACATTTTCTGATTTTTACTTTGCAGATCATCAAGCTGTTCCTCGGCTTCGGCAAGGGAAAGCTTCAGATCCTCATTGATAACATCGGTATAAACGCCGTGCTGCGCCGCCTTTTTCTCCTTTGTTATCTTTTCGGATTTCATTGATGTAAGCTGTCTTTTGATTATCTTTATTGCTTCGGCGGGGTCTACGGGGGCTATATTAGCGGTAACTACGATAGGCAGCGACGTGCCGCAGATCTCGGTCATTATATCATCAAGCAAAGTACTGGGAAGGTGCTTTAAATACACCATTCGCGCATACTTGTCGTTGTACATGAAATAGTCTTTTTTGAATTCAAAGTAATCGGGGCAGCACAGCGATTTCTCCGCACCGCGCAGGAACTCCGAGGTGGATATGGGGCGTATCTCCTGATTTACGCCGCGGAAGATATCTGCTATTATGCGTATGCGCTCATTTGCTTTCAGCGGTGTCAGCTCGCAGCCGATCTTCTGAAATATCGCTCTCATATGCAGCTCGTGCGCGAGAAATTTCTGCTGCGCTATCTGTATGTCTACGGCGGTTACCGTTACAGTAATATATTTCTTGGTGGATATACCGTTTTGTCCCTGCTGCATTTTGTCGATCAGCATTTCGTTGTACTCGTCGCGGTATTCGTCAAAGCCGTCACCCATATGCTTGAGCAGTATATGATTTTTAAATTCCTTTTCGTTTACTACGTTATTATGCAGCGTGAGCTGAATATCATCCGACGTGTCAAAGGAATTAAGCAGATCACCGTATGCGAGAAATATCTGCTCCTGTGTTTCGCCGTCTGCCGCTGTATAGGTCACGTCAGAAAAAGAATAGGTTTTGGAATAGTGGTTTTTGCTTACCTGAAATATATAGTTGTTGCATACATGGTCGTAGGGGATTGTGTCCTGCACCGTTCGCGCGACTTTTCGCCGTTCCGCTTTCTCTTTGGCTTTTTTGGGCGGCTTGCTCTTTGCGACGCGCACCTTGTCGGCTTCCTTTGCGGATACGGCGGTTTTCTTTTTCTTCTGAAATAACGTCATTGCTTGATACCTTCCTTTCGCTTGGGCTGTTTTTTCTTGTTGCGTTTGATTGCAGCTTGCTGATGGATAATTTCGGTTTCGATTATTTCTTTGCGGCAGTACCAGTAGACGGGCAGCTCCTCGTATTTACGCTTTTGCGGTTCAGCCCATTTCTGACGGTATAAAATCATCAAAAACTGTTCAAAGGGCATTCCGTTGAATTTAAAAAATCCGAATGCGATAATAGGCGCACCTACAAGGATTATTATCCAACCAATCAGGTCTTCGCCGAGAGCTTCTTTGCCGAAAAGAAAAAGCGGGACACATACCGCAAGCGCGGCGGCAGCGGATATGAACTGTCTTATCGTAAGCCCGAACAGGAATTTCTCTTTATAATCCCTTATTTCCTTTGGTATTTTTATTTCAATCATATATCGACCCTCCTACATTGCGCCGCATATTCGTTTAGCCCATGAGCCGCTTTGCATTACACCAAGCGCGAGAGTAAATACTTCAATTAACCCGCGCCAACCTTCGACCGCGTCCAGCGATGTCATATTATCAAGAAATCCGTGCAGCAACGAATATGCCATAAACATTACCATTAAGACGATTGCTTGAACGCATACTGCTGCATAGGATTTTAAAAATCCCTTGCCTATATCCGTCAATCCGTCACAGGCAAGTGTGGAAAGCGGTATAGGAGCTATGATTGTATATATAACAAGCTCAAATACACGTCCGATTACGATAATATTGCATATAATAAGCAGTATTATCATTATTACGGCAATTATTTCCGTTTTTGTTGCCAACCACATTGGCTCAAAATTCAGAAATCCAGTGTTGGCAGGTGAGGGGAAAAGCTTTTGAGCTTGTTCTTTGGAAAGCCAAAAATACTGCGCCATTTCCACCCCATTGCTTGTGGGTATGATCTCCAATGCCTGCACGTCGCCTAATGACGTGGTGACAATAGATGAAAAGCCGTTATAAATCAGCATAACTATCCATTCTGCATTGTCCACACAAACCTTCGCAACGACTAATTTAACAAATAACATAAGTACGTTTTCCCATGTTACCCATTGCAGGTGCAAGGTTTTTGTAAAAAAATCTATAAGAAAAAACAGCGCGCATAATGTTATTGCGGTTGCCTTAATTGCGGATATCGGCTGTTCAAGCATATCGCTTTTCACTATTTGCTCAAACCATCCCGTTTCACAAAGCAACTGCAATATCAAACGATATGCACCGTTAATTGCTCCCGCAAATTGCGTTATGGATTCAGCAAGCCATTCATAAGTCAGCAATTAACTTCCTCCTTTCATTTTTGAGAAAAACACAGGCGGTGCTATATAACACCGCCTGCATATTCTATGTCCATAGACACAGCAATAAAGCCTGATTACAGAAGTGGAATGTCTGCGTCGGGGAAGAACAGATTCATTGAGCGGGTCAATGCAAATACGATAAATCCTGCCGCTAATGTCATCAAACCTCTCTGTTTCTGGTCAGCCTCATCATTTTTCATGGCAAATCCGAACATTGTTCCGCCGACAAAAGCAACAAGCAATGCTATTCTGCCAATCCACGTGGCAAAGAATCCTATTAATGCGAAGAAAGCAGTATCGCCCTCATTAGAGATATTGCCACCTTCTGCAAATGCCGATACTGCCGTCATCATGTTCATCACAATAAATGTGGTGACGCATAAAGCGATTTTCCTGCGCTTCTCATTTAACTTTTTTGCTGCGCGGACAAAAAAATTCCGCCGTTTTCCTACGGCGGCAGGGATTGATGTGTTTACCTTTTCCATCGGTAAAACCTCCTTAAAAAATATTTATACAACCGCAAATGCGGAAGTAATCAGAATAAATCCATAGCTTTCAGCGACTCTTCAGTGATTACTTCAAGAGCAGCCATATCGTAAGGCACTATATCATCGGGCAGCTCGTCCACATCTTCCAGATCATCGTTGATGTCAAAGTATTTCTGGCTTGCGGTACGCTCGTCGGTTGCCTTTTCCGTTATAAATACGGTATCGGTATTTTCAGCCTGTTCCGCCATCTCCGTTTCGGGGTCAAGTTCGTCATCTGGAACCTCTACATCTGTTATCATCGGTTCTTCCTCCCTCCATTCGCTCTCCTTGATTTCATTGGGCTGAATTGTGTCGATATGCAATTCCTTTTGATTTGGCATTTTTTCGGTGTGCAGATCGTCAATCAGGTATGCATAATTACTGTTGCTGTCCTCCAAATAAACATAATTCGGGTGCTTTTCTATGTCAAACTTGTGACAGAAAAAAGGGTAGAACGCACGTACAATAAGTACGCACTGATTAGGTTTCATTACCTTTAATTCGTCTGTTGTCATAAGCTCACGCCCCATTATGCTGTTGTTTTCAGAAGTGGACGGAGATCTGTGGCTTCTTGTTCTGTTCTGCGACACAACGTCTATCGTTTCTTTTCCGAGAGATTTGGAAATAGCCTCAAGTGTGCTTGCTTCCTGTCCGCCCAAAAATAAAAGACTGTCGCAGTTACCTGTGACAATCTCCCATGATTTATCGTACATTTTTTTCAGCTGTGCAAGGTTCTGAATTATGATATTCGCGCTGATCTCCATTGAGCGCATTGTGGCGAGCAGCTTGTCAAAATCGGGTATCGTGCCAATGTTCGCAAACTCGTCCAATAAGCAGCGGACGTGAACGGGCAGCCTTCCGCCGTATTTGAAGTTTGCGGTATCATATAAGCTGTCAAACAGTTGCGTATACATCATAGCTGCGAGAAAATTAAACGTTGCGTCAGAGGACGGTATGATAACGAACAGCGCGGTTTTCTTATCGCCGAGAGTTTGCAGATTGATGTTGTCAGTATGGGTCAGATCTGCTACTTCGGGCAAGCTGAATGCCGCAAATCTAACCGCTGCCGATATAAGAATAGACTTTGCTGTTTCAGCAGGTGCTTTTTTGAAGTCCCGATAAAAAGTGACCGCCATACTTTGCGGATTTTTCTCGTATAATTCGTCCATCATCTCGTCAAGCGGAGAGCGGTGGTTTTCGTCCTGTTCGCTTATTTCGGCTAATTTCATCACCTGCATTACCATTGAGAAATTCATCGAATAGCTGTCCAGTCCGCCTGCGGGATCGCTGAATTTTATTCCTTGCTCTTCAAGCTGATGGCGCTCTAAAAGATAAAAAGAAATTGCAAGCGTAAGCTCCTTGGTACTGTCGTCCCAAAACTGGTCGCCGCCCGAGCTTCCCTCCTGCTTGGTGTTTTTCATCAGACAGTTTACCATTTTCATAACGTAAGTTTTATTTACGTCAATTATGTTTCCGTCCTTATCCCTGTTGTAGACATAATTGAACGGATTATAGTTATTGCTGTGTGCCATATCGATCAGATTGAAAACACGGATTTCGTATCCTGCTTTTTTCATCAGCCGCCCGCAGGAACGCAGTAATTCGCCCTTGGGGTCTGTCACGACATATGATGTGTTAAGCTGCATTAGATTAGGCTTAACATAAAACCGAGATTTACCCGAACCAGAACCGCCGATTACCAACACGTTCAGGTTTTCACGGTGCTGTCGCGTGTTCAGCGACATTCTGACTTCCTGTGTAAGCAGAATATTATTGTCGGTTTCAAAAGGCAGCTTGGGCTTGGGATTTTCACCTTTTTTCTTTTCGGGCTTGTCGGCAAGCATTTTTGTTTCTTTTTCGTTCGCCCATCTTGCCGAGCCGTGTTCAACTCCCCGTCGGTGTAATCTTTTTTTACTTGTATATTTCATTAAGGCATACAGCCCAATGGCAAACGCAGAAAATATAACAAAAACGAAAGTCATAGAGCTTGTGTCCGCAAGTCTGGACATAACCGTGCCGGTATCGGTCATAACACTTTCAATTGATGTGGATAACCGGGTAATATCCAATCCGCCGTTATCATCAATTGATAATTCCAGTGCAGTACCGATAACGGCAGCAAAATACAATATAAAAAGCACTATTACGCCATATATGACAAGCATTAAAGGGTCTTGTTTCTTTTTCATAATTTCGCCCCTTTGTGTTTTCCGAGATTTTCTTTGAGATTTTTGGTGACGGCGGACGCTTTGCCTTTTGCCGATTTAGCCGCCCGCGCAACATTGTTCTGAAATGCGCTTTGCTTTTGTGCCTTATCGATAAAGGTTTTCGCTTTTCCCTCGGTTATTCCGAAGTCCTTGCTTATTTTCGCGGCGAGTTTTTCATCATTAAAGTTATAATCGCGCTTGGTACTGCCAAGCCGTACAGAAAAAGAATTATTTGACGTTCTGTCGATCTCAACAGTCTGAGCCTCACCTGTATTTCTGAAAATTGTGGTTTCGCGAAGCTTTGAGTTAATTTGCATATCTATCTTTACAGACTTTTCTACTGCCTCGTTCGCCTGCTCCTCGGTCATCTCAAGCTCTGAAACGCAGATGTTCTTCATTTCCTCACGGCTCATGGTTGCAGGAGTAAGAGCGGTTGCTTTGTCTCCGTTTGTAATGCTTATATGGGTATGTTCACTGTCGGCAAAATTCACCGCGGTGAATGTCATATTACGCAGATAAATGCTGTCGCTTTCATAGCGGATATTGACTTTCATTGACCTGATAGCGTCAAGCTGTGCGGTGTTCGCAAAATATTTTTCGGCAGTAAGCTTTTCCATCATCAGCTTATTTTGAACGGGAGATACGTCATCAAACAGCTTTTTTGCAGCAAGATCGGCTTCGGTTTTGGAATATCCGAATTGCTCCATACATATTTTCTGTACATTCGTATGTGTCAGCTTGTCCGAAAATTCAATCTTTTTCTGCTGCTTTGCGTCTTCAATGATAAGTTTTCCGTTTTCGGGGTATGCCTTAAATTCATAGGCGACCTTTTCACGAGCCGCCTTAAAATCTTGCTTTACTATCTCAACTTTC
>CAMWLH010000041.1 GCA_947175045.1 uncultured Clostridia bacterium
ATATAATATCGGCGGCGGTGGACACTCTCCCTGAGGTCCAGCAGGGAAGCCTTTCGGAGGAGGACGGCGTGATCACTCTCACCACCCAATTCGCCGATAAGCCCGTGACTATAACCGCCGCAAAGGATACGGGGGAGCTTATCTCGCTGAAATGCCCCTACTACAAGCTGGCAGTGTATTTCAGCGGTCAGGAGGAGCTTGTCGAAACCGTCGAGGAGACCGAAGAGCTTATTCTTATCACTCAGGACGAATAAAAAGTTTCAACCGCTTAATAAAACTAACCGCCCGTCAGAAAATATCTGACGGGCGGCAATATATTTTACCCCAATGTTAAATAACATTGATCTACGCCATCTTTTTGCAGTATTGCGGAAATATTCTCAAAAACCGATATAACAATTTGCGCTTTTTCACTACAAGGTCCCTTGTCTTGAAAAGCCCACATATTGTTTGCTTGTAACGTGTTTTGTCTGTTGCCATCAGAAAAAAGAAATATATTACTCGTGCCGTCAATTACAAGAACCCGCTCTATATCCTCATCTTTCAGCTCCAGAATTTCTCGATTTTTTTCAACTACTTCACAAATTGCTCTGATTGACTCTTTGGGAATAGTATATTTGCTTTTTACACTTTCATGGTCTGTATAACAAACAACATTGTCAACATTTGTATCGTATACGGTTATGCCCGATATAGGATAACTCCATGCATCATCCAATTTATAAGAAAATATCAAATTCATATTTAACCTGGCTTCTTTATACTCCACATAGTTTTATGTCATCTTTAAATCTGTTTCAAGTCAGAATTTCATTTACATTCTTAGCGCATATGCTTACCATCTTGCTGGCTATTCTTGCCGCGTGCTCCACGGAGATAGCGCCGTTGGAATTGATATATTCAATATAAACGTTGAAAAAGCCGCCCGAAATAAAAGCCGCCACTACCGCAGCGTCGCTGCCGCGCTTTCTGGAGATATACTCCACTATCGTTTCCGCGGAGCGCTTTATAATGCTCTTCAGCCGCGACATAAGCATTCCCCTCATATCCACATGAACAAGGTGGAAGTAAAAGTTGAATTCGCAGCTTATAAGATTGTCAAACTCGAGAAACAGCTTGTAGGTGCTCTCCTCGTAATCCTGCGGATCAAAATTTTCCGCGAGCTGCTTTAATGCTGCAACAAAATCCGTCTCCACCTCGGTGAGTATATCAGTTATATTTCGGTAATGGGTGTAGAAGGTGCGGCGGTTGACGTTAGCCTCCGCGGTAAGCTCGCTTATAGTGATATCCGAGATATCCTTGTTTTCCATTATCCTGAACAGCGCGCCCCGTATCGCCTTTTTTGTGCGGACGACCCTCTTGTCGGTGTCATGCCGTGCAGAACTTGTCATTACGATCTCTTCCTTTCTTGATTTAAAAGAATTTCAAAATTCCGCTGCGTCAACATTATGCTATGATAACTTTACATCTTTTTCTCAACTGTTCAATAACTCGATAATATTATATACTATATCAAGAGATTTGTCAAGATAATTTTACGCGTAAAAACCACAAAAAGATATAACCGCCCGCGCGCATACCCTGCGCGGGCGGCAGCATTACTCCCACTCGTTTATTTTAGCCGCTTCCTCGTACATTCTTAAGTAGCTTTCATAGCGTGACGGGAATATTTTCCCCGCTTCCGCGGCGGCTCTTACCGCGCAGCCCTTTTCCTTAACGTGAGCGCAGTCCGAAAAGGCGCACTCGCCCGAAAACTCCCCAAATTCGCGGAAAGCTCCGTCCAGCTCTCTTTTGGGGATACGGCAATACCGCTCGGTATCGACCGTGGAAAAACCCGGGGTATCCGCGATATAGCCTCCCGCCAGCTTATACATCTCCACCTGTCGGGTAGTGTGCCGTCCCCTGCCCAGCTTTTTGCTGATGTGAGCCGTTTCCAGCGACAGCGACGGAAACAGCAGGTTCATAAGGCTGGATTTGCCCACGCCCGAATTTCCGATAAAAGCGATGACCTTTCCCGAAATAAAATCCATCACAGCCTCGCCGCCACCGCCGCTCATATTATTCACAACGCACACGGAAATACCTATCGAGGAATATATTTCGGGAAGCTCTCCCGCGTCCTTAAGGTCTATCTTGGTAAAAACTATCATCGGCTCTATACCCTTACTGTCCGCGATAGCCACCAGCTTATCGAGGATAAAGCGGTTGGGCGAGGGCTGTGTGCAGGAGTTCACGAAAACTATCCCATCAAGGTTCGCCAGCGGAGGACGCACAAGGTAGTTTTTCCGCTCGTATATCTCCGCGATGACGGGCTCGGAGTTGTCCCCGACCTCCACCCGCACGTTGTCGCCCGCGCAGGGGCTGATACCGTCAAGACGGAATATCCCCCTCGCGGCGCACTTCACGGTTTCCCCTTTATCTCCCATAGCGCCGCTAAGGGCATCTACATAGTAGATACCCCCAACAGCCTTTATTATTTTACCGTCAAAAGATCCTGCCGGAATAAAGATCATCTCCCTCAGTCAACGGGTATGCCGCCTGTCGGCTCGCTTGTGGTGTTGCTTGTATCCGGCTCCGAGGTGGGCTCGGAGTTATGCTGCTCCGCAGTCTCTACCGTGGGAACGCTCGGCTCATCGGTCTCGGGCACGGGCTCGTCGGTCTCCTCAACGGGTATGGAATCGGGCGTTGACAGCTCCGCGAATATCTTGCTGTTCTGCTGAAGTATCTCATACTTCGGCTTATCCTCCTCGGTCTCGCCGAAGTCTACCTCAAACTCCATATAAGTGCCGGTCTTACCCGTCACAACGGACTCAACATTGATAGCTACCTGCTTCTTCTCGCCCATCTTGCCGGTGACCTCCACCTTGAAGGACTTGTTCGCCGAAAGGCTGACGTCGCGGGTCTGGGTCATTTCCTCGTTGAGAATGCCGTCATAGTAATACTTGAAAATGAACTCGCCCGTCGCGCTGTTAGGCAGGGAGATAGTGTAGCTCTGGGTCTTTTCGGGTATCTCGCCGGAGCTTACATAAAGCGTGACCTCCGTGTTGCGGTTCACCCTAGTCTGCGGATCTATGCTCTGACGGAGCACCTTGCCGCGCTCCTCCTCGCTGTCCTCCCATTCTACGGTAGGAATGAGGTAGTACTCCTCGCAGCGCTCCATCGCTGTGGTGTAGGGCAGGTTGACAAGGTTTGGCATGAACATCGCCACGTCCTCGGGACCCATGCTGACTATCAGAACTACCGTCGAGCCCTGCGGCACCATCTCGTGCGCGGGGGGATCGGTTCTTATAACGTAATCCTTTGTAACCTCGTCGTCCTCAACATAGGTCTTGGAGACCTTGAAGCCGTCCTTTTTGAGCTGCTGCTCCGCCGCGTCAACGGTGCGGTTGGACATATCCTGTATCTCTATCTGCTTCAGACCCATGCTCACCTTGACAGTGACGGTCTGACCTATCTTTATCTTGCGGGACTCGGGGAACTCCTGGTCGAATATCTCTCCCTTGGTGACCTCAGACCACTCCTGCTGAGCCACCAGGTTCATATAAGAGGAATACTGCTCCTGTGCCTGCTCCCATGTCATACCCAACAGGTTGGGCATGGGGAACTCATCGTCGTCCGTAACGCTGACCGAGTCACTGTTGCTGCCCGTGATAACATTGACGATATCGCTCGTATCCTTGTTGAAAGCGTCGGATACCAGCGCCAGCACCAGGAACACCGTACAGATTATAAACGCCGTGCCTACCGCGAAAAGGATAGGGATAAGCGGTGAGCGGCGCTCCTCGTACTCATCGTCATCGTCGTCATAATCGTCGTCATACTCATACTCCTCGGGCTCCTCGTATTCCGGCTCTTTCCTGCGGCGCGTTTTTTCGCGGTCGGGAGAGTTGGGGTGATCGAAATACTTGGTCGAGCCGTCCGCGGAATTGTATTTATAGTCAAAAACGATCCCGGGATTCTTTTTGAACTCCTCCAGATCCTTTATCATCTCGCCCGCGGTCTGATAGCGCTGATAAGGCTCTTTCTGCATAGCTCTGAGGACTATCTGCTCCAGACCCTCGGGTATGGTCTCGTTTATCTCCGTGGGCTTCTTGGGAGAGCTCTGCATATGCTTCAGCGCAATGGCAACGGGGGTATCCCCGTCAAAGGGCTTTTTACCCGTAAGCATCTCGTAAAGCGCCACGCCCACCGAGTAGATATCGCTGCGCTCGTCGGTGATATCGCCGCGCGCCTGCTCGGGGCTGATGTAGTGCACCGAGCCGATAGTCTTTTCGGACATGGTCTTGTTGTTCTCGCGGTTAAAGCGGGCTATGCCGAAATCCATGACCTTTATCGTGCCGTCGCGCAGCAGCATAACGTTAGAGCTCTTCACGTCGCGGTGAACTATCCCCCTGTCATGCGCGTGCTGCAAAGCGCGGAGTATCTGGATCGTGAAATGAACCGCGTCGCGCCACTTGAGCAGCCCCTGCTGCTCGATATAATCCGTGAGCGTGATACCGTCCACATACTCCATAACGATAAACTGCACCTTTTCGGTGAATCCCACGTCGTATATCTTCACGATATTCGGGTGGGAGAGCAGGGCTATCGCCTTGCTTTCGTTGCGGAAGCGGCGCAGAAACTCGTCGCTGCCCGCAAATTCGGTCTTGAGTATCTTGACCGCCACTATGCGGTCCTCCTCAATGTCCTTGGCGCGGTATATATCCGCCATTCCGCCGACGCCTATAAGCTCTATCAGCTCATATCTTCCGTCGAGCTTCTTTCCGATATTGCTGTCCATGTATTTTCCGCCATTTCTCCATACAATCTCTTGAGTTTGTTTTGGTACTTCCCCGCGCCGTATGGAAGCGCGGGCTTATATTATGTTGTTGTCAAACTGTTATCAAAGCAACGGAAACATTGTCATGTCCGCCGTTGTTGTTAGCGTATTCAATGAGCTTGTCGCAGCAGTTTTCGGACGCATTGTCAAAGCATATGTCCAGAATATCCAGATCGTCCCCGTAGGAGGTCAGCCCGTCCGAGCACAGCAGCAGCATTTCCCCCTGCTTCATATCCAGCTCGAAATAATCGGGGGTAACATTAGCGTCCGCGCCGATAGCCTTGGTTATCTTGTTGCGCTTGGGGTGATTTTTCGCCTGCTCCTCGGTGATCTCGCCGCGGTCGACAAGCTCCCTGACGTGAGAATGATCCTTGGTGATCTGCCGTATGCACTCGTCCTCCTCCGAGGAAAAAAGGTGATAAGCGCGGCTGTCGCCGATGTTCACTATATAAGCCGTCCCGCCGAAAACTATCGCGGCTACGCAGGTCGTTCCCATCACGGAGTTCTCATGCTTGCGCGAGGTCTCGTAAACTATGCTGTTGGCGGCTATCGAAGCGGTTATGAGAAGGTTCCTCACGGAGTTCCTGTTCATCATCTCCGAAAAGCTCTCCTCTATCCTTTTTGATATCACGTCAACCGCTATCGAGCTTGCAAGACCGCCCTCGCTCTCGCCGCCCATGCCGTCGCACAATATCGCCGCGCAGGCGGTGGGGCTGAGCATTTTACTCCAGACGTTGTCCTGATTTTCCGTCCGTACAAGCCCTATATCTGTCTTACTGAATATGTTCATTTTTTTGCCGGATTACTCCTTTCGAGTATTGATTTAGCCCGCTTTACCGGTCGGAGGCTTCGTCTCTGCGGAGCTGTCCGCAGGCGGCGTTTATATCCGCTCCCAGCGTTCTGCGCACAGTGGCGTTTATCCCTGCCGAGGTCAGTCTGCGCCGAAAGCTCTCTACATAGCGGCTTTTTTTATAATCCCGCTCTCTTATCTCGTTTATCGGAATAAGATTGACATGACAGTTCATGCCGCCAAGCAGCTCTATAAGCTCCCGCGCCGACTGCTCGGTGTCGTTTACTCCCTCTATCAGAGAGTATTCAAAGCTGATCCTCCTGCCCGTCTTCGCGAAATACTCCCGACAAGCTGTCATAAGCTCCTCTAAGCCGTACCGCCTGTTCACGGGCATTATCGCGCTGCGCTTCTCGTCCGTCGCCGCGTGCAGCGACACCGACAGCGTAAGCCCCGTTCTGAGCTCCGCTAGCTCATATATCCTCTCGACTATCCCGCAGGTGGAAAGCGATATGTGCCGCAGGCTCATACCCTCCCCCCCGCTGTTCAGCAACGACAGGAACTTCATCACGTTATCGAAGTTATCCAGCGGCTCGCCTATTCCCATAAGTACTATACTGTCTACCTGCCGACCGCTGTCCCGCTCGGTCTCGTATATCTGGAGCAGCATCTCCGACGGCTCAAGGTTTCTCACAAATCCCGCGATAGCGGATGCGCAGAAACGGCAGCCCATTTTACACCCCACCTGAGTGGAGATACAAAGGCTGTTTCCGTGCTTGTATTCCATGAGTACAGTTTCCACAGCCTGCCCGTCGGGCAAGCCATATAGATATTTTACCGTATTATCTAGGTCAGATACAAGTCTTTTTTTTATTTTTAGTGACTTTATACAAAATTTTTTTGATAAGCGCTCTCTCAATTGTACAGAAATATTACTCATCTGAGAAAAATCGCTTATTTTCTTGACATGAAGCCACTCGTAAATCTGTTTGGCACGAAAAGTTTTCTCGCCCATGGCAAGAATTTCCCGCGTAAGCTCATCACACGAAAGGGATAAAATGTCAATTTCCGTCTGTTCTTTTTCCATTTATTTGTTTCTCCTGAATGAAGCGGTAAAGAATCCGTCTCCGCCCCCCTCGTCGGGGAAATAGGTGCGCTTGAAGCTGTTTTCCGCGGCAAGCGGCACGGGCTGCACTATCGGCGAGAACTCGGGGTGTTCCGCGGCAAACCTGTCCGCCACCTCGTCGTTCTCCGCGCGGGAGAGCGTGCAGGTAGAGTAGACCAGCGTCCCGCCCGGCTTCACATATTTCGCGGAGGTCTCCAGCACCATCCGCTGCATCTCGGGGAGCTCCTTGAACTCCTCGGGGTTCTTGTATTTTATCTCGGGCTTTCTTCGTATAACTCCCAGACCCGAACAGGGCACGTCGCACAGCACCCTGTCCGCCATCGGCAGCTCCTCGTTGAACTTAAGTGCGTTATTCTGCCGCGGCTCGATTATTTTCAGCCCGAGCCGCTCCGCGCCCTTTCCTATAAGCCCCACGCGCTGTTCGTGCAAGTCCATGCTTATTATGCGTCCGTTGTTCCCCATCATCTCCGCCATGGTGAAGCTCTTTCCGCCCGGGGCGGCGCACAGGTCGAGCACCGTTTCGTTGAGTATCGGGCGCAGCGTGATGCAGCAAAGCTGCGACGAAATATCCTGCACATGGAACAGCCCGCTGCGGTAAGCTCCGCTTTTCTCGATAGCTCCCGTTCTTTCCAGCTTTATACAGCCGGGCAGCCCGGGGTACTTTTCCGCGGAAATACCCTCCTTTTTCAGCAGGTCTATCAGATCGTCCGCGTTTGTTTTAAGGTTATTCACGCGGGCGTACACGGGAGGTCTGCCGAGGGACGCCTTAAGCGCCGTTTCGGTCTTGCCCGCGCCGTACTCCGCCGTGAGCTTGTCCGCCAGCCACTGCGGGCAGGAATACTCTATTGAGAGCCGCTGTGCCGCGCTCAATCCCCTGTAATCTATGCTCTTCCCGCCGCGGATAAACCCGCGCAGCATACCGTTTACAAAGCCCTGTGCGCTGAACAGCTTCATTCTCTTGCACAGCTTAACGCTCTCGTTTACCGCCGCGCTTTCGGGCACGGAGGGCATATACAAGAGCTGATAAAGCCCCGCCCTCAATATCTCCACAACGCCATCGTCCAGCTTGACAAAGGGCACGGAGCTGTTTTTTTCGATTATATAGTCAAGGGTAAGCCGCCTTTCGATAACGCCATAGAACAGCGCCGCCGCGAAAGCCTTGTCCTTGGGGGACAGATCCGTTTCCCCCAGCGCGGAATCCAGAATAATATTGGAATAACCCTCGCCACTGTCCATTTTTTGCAGCAGCCTTACCGCTGTAAGTCGTGCGTCCGCCATGTTCCCTCCGTAATTTTATCGGTGTTTTTGCGGCTGAGCCGCGTTCGATCCGACCGTATATTCTACAAACCCTTTACACAGTTATAGATCATATCTGCCGTATCAGAAATACTCATGTTCTCTGTTATCGTTCTTTCGGGTATTGAACCGATATAGTCCTTTTCCTTCCACCATCTTCTCATTTCCGTTTCTCCGAAATCCGCCCTGTTCGGCTTGGTGTTATGCCTTGACAACGTTTCTTCATAGGATATTATCCGTTATCGGTTAAGCACAGCGCCTTTTTCCAGCTTTTTGCCGCGGAGATAAGCGTTAAGCTCCATGCGCTTGCCGCCCTCGGGCTGTATCTCGATAAGCTCCACCGCGCCGCCGTCGCCGCAGGCTACCCCGAAGCGCTCCGCGTTGATTATAGTGCCCGGTTCAGCATTGGTGTTTTCATTCGATATCTGCGCGCGGAATATCTTAAAGCGCTTTCCGTCCATCATAATATAGGAGCAGGGAATGTCCGCCATGGCTCTTATAAAATCGTAAACCTGCTTTGCGGGCTGAGTGAAGTCTATTTTCAGCTCTTCTTTGCTTATCATGGAAGCATAGCAGGTTTCCCCGCTCTGCGGAGTGCGCTCCGCCGTTCCGTCCTCGATAGCTTCAAGAGTTTCGACTATAAGCTCCGCGCCCGCCATCGAGAGCAGGTCATGCAGATGGCTGCCCGTCATATCGGGGGTTATCTCCACACCCATCGTCTTTATCATATCGCCCGTATCAAGCCCCTCCGCCATATACATGGTGGTAACTCCCGAAACGGTCTCGCCGCACTGTATGCAGCGCTGAATGGGCGCCGCCCCGCGGTATTTCGGCAGCAAAGAAGCGTGAACGTTTATGCAGCCGTATTTCGGAAGCTCCAGCACCTCGGGAGGCAAAAGCTGTCCGTAAGCCACCACCACTATACAGTCGGGCGCGATCTCCTTAAGCACCGCGAGCGAGTGCTCCGCGTCCTCTCCTTTTCGCAGCGAAAGCGGCTGATATACGGGAATGTCATGCTCCAGCGCGCACTCTTTTACCGGCGTCATAGTCACTTGTTTTCCACGGTTGCGCGGCTTGTCGGGCTGAGTGAACACCGCCGCTATATCATGCCCCGCCTCTATCAGCCCCTCCAGACACTCCAGCGCAAAAACGGGAGTACCCATAAAAACTATTTTCATTCCGCTTCCTCCTCGTCCTCTACCCACTCGATTACCTTATCCTTATATAAAATACCGTTCAGATGGTCTATCTCATGGCAGAACGCCCGAGCCAGCAGACCTCCCGCCTTGTACGCCATCAGCTTTCCGTAGCGGTCAAACGCTTTCGCCTTTATCCTCGCGGGACGCTTGACTACTCCCCTTTTTTTCGGGTAGGACAGACAGCCCTCCGGCTCGAGCTGCTTTCCGCGCATTGCGGTGATAACGGGGTTTATAAGCTCAATTTTTCCCGTGTCATCACCCAAATCAATAACCACGACCCTCTTTGCAACTCCCACCTGCGGCGCCGCAAGACCTATCCCGTCCGCCGCCGCCATCGTTTCATGCATATCGTCCAGCAGCTCCCAAAGCTCCTCGTCAAAGACCGTGACCTCCTCGCTGTGCCCCCTGAGGCGCTTATCTCCGAATTTCAATATTTCTCTTTGTGCCATTTTATCTCCTGATTTTAAATTTTTCCCGAACCGCGCAACTGCTTCACGGCTGTAAGACTGTGTATAAAGGTTGCCCTAAAGCGGATTATTAAAAATATTTTAAAATTTTATGCGTGGGCGATATGTTGCTGTTACAGTAAACGACAAATTTATTTTGACATTCACTATATTGTACACGTTGCCTTTATCGCTTTATTTCAAGGACGACATAATTATTGACATTCTCCGCAAAAGTGAGCTGGAATTGTCAACCTTACTAAACCGGCTTGACCCTATCGATAAACAATATCCCGTCAAGATGATCTATCTCATGGCAGAATGCCCGCGCCAGCATTCCCTCTCCCGTCATGGTGATCTCGTTTCCGTTTCTGTCCTGCGCCTTCACGGTCACCCTAAAGGGACGCTCCACGTCGCGCCACTCTCCCGGCGCGGAAAGGCAGCCCTCGCCGCCCGTCTGCCTGCCTTCATGAGAAATTATCTCGGGATTTACCAGCTCGATTACTCCGTGATTATCCCTCACGTCAATTACCACCGCGCGCTTGAGCACGCCGACCTGCGGCGCGGCAAGCCCCGCCCCGTTTTCGGCGGCTAGCGTTTCCCTCATATCGTCCAGCAGTGTCCACAGCCGCTCGTCAAACGCGGTAACGACCCTGCACTTTTTACGGAGAACGTCCTCTCCGAACTTAACAATTTTCCTTAATGCCATTTATCTTTTCCTTTCGGTTTTTTCATATCTAATCAAGACCGCCGTTCATATCCGCGTGAAAGCTGACATTGTGAAACGCACGGTCACTGTACGCCTGTTTCAGGGTAGATTCGATAAGCACCCTCAGCGTTTTTGAATTTCGGCACTTTATCATAAGTCTGTGGCGATACCGCCCGTTGATCCTTCCTATGGCGCCCGGAGCGGGTCCGAGCACTCTCAGCGGCAGCCTTTCGCCGTAGGGTCTGGCGTTATCCGCAAGCATCGCCGCGAATTTCCGCGCCGCATCGCCGCACTCCTTTTCCAAGAGCGAGGAAAACCCGACCACCACCACATCGCAGAAAGGCGGGTACAGCATTGCTTCCCGCAGTTTTATCTCTTCCTCGTAAAAGGCGGGATAATTCTGCTCCGCGGCAAGGTTCAGCACATAGTGCTCGGGCGAATAGGTCTGTATAAGCGCTCTCCCCCGCTTCCCGCCGCGCCCCGAGCGTCCCACCACCTGCGTAATAAGCGAAAATGTGCGCTCATAGGCTCTGAAATCGCTTGCGTAAAGGCTGTTGTCGGTTTTGAGAACTCCAACAAGGGTAACATTGGGGAAATCCAGACCCTTGGCTATCATCTGCGTTCCCACTATTAT